>CAYTRF010000262.1:0-3082 GCA_964440065.1 uncultured Cocleimonas sp.
AAAAAGTGCAGAACAACAGAAGCGTATCACGCAACTCCTTGAAATGGTCGCATTGAGTGACTATGGAAAACGCTATCCACACGAACTATCAGGCGGTCAGCAACAGCGTATCGCACTGATTCGTGCGCTTGCGCCAAAACCTGATTTGCTGCTACTGGATGAGCCTTTTTCCAGTATGGATATTGAGTTACGCCAAGAATTAGCCGCCGAAATACGTGATGTTATAAAGCAAGAGAACATCACAGCTATTCTTGTAACGCACGACCAAAACGAAGCTTTCTTAGTCGCCGACACCATAGGCGTAATGCAAGGCGGTAAGATTACACAATGGGCAGAAGGCTATGAGCTTTATCATCAACCTGCCAATGCTTTTATCGCAGACTTTATCGGGCAGGGCGTTTTTATTGAAGGTGAGGTTTTGTGTTCGCACAGTATCAAAACAGCCATCGCAACCGTGCATGAGAAAGTTCCTGTAGATTGTAATCCAGGCTGTAAGGTCAATGTGTTTATGCGCCCTGATGATGTGATTATTGATGAAACAGCCAGTTTAAAGGCAAAGGTAATCGGGCGAGAGTTCCGAGGCGCAAACTTTATTTACACCCTTGAACTAGCCGATGGCAATAAATTACTCACCTTAGAGCATTCACATAACCGCCATGATATTGGGGAAGAGGTGGGAATTAGTTTGGATATTGAGCATGTGGTTGTATTTCCTAAAAAGTCCGACCCTAGTTAAATTATAATCAATAAAAATCATCGAAAAGTGGGGGGGTGTACTTTTCTCTCTGTTAACTTTCTATATCCCTTAGAAAAAGCCTAAAAATGAAAAAATACAATTCACATGCAAAGGTCTCATAGAATCATGCTTTTATGATTACTCTATCTTGTTGTGAACAATTAGTGACTATACCTACAATACTAACGCTGTTTAATCATTAGAGGGTGACGGGTGGATTGGCGATGGACTATTATGAGTCTCAAACCTTGGTAACTGGCTCATAATTGATGTATTATATGCCGCTGACTGAAAGGGGCTCTACTGGACTTAAACAGTGCCCTAACAGCTAGGGATTTCAGCTAATAACATAAAAGAGACACTATGCTTCAAACTATAAATGACAAAGCCAAAGGCTGGGTAGCCTACGTAATCGTTGGCTTTATCGCCATTCCATTTGCACTTTTCGGGATAAGTTCTTATTTAGGTGGAAGTAACTCATTAGTTGCTGCAAATGTTAATGGAGAAGATATACCCGTGCAGCAAGTACAAAATGCGGTACTTCAACAACGTCAACGCTTAGCTCAAATGTTTGGTGGTAAACTGCCTGCTAACTTTAGTGCTGACTCTATTAAGAAGCAAGCATTAGAGGGCGCGATTAATCAGGTTTTACTACGTCAAGAAGCTGAAAATAATGGCTACCGCGCCAGTAATCAAGAAGTTTACGATACGATTGCCAGTATTCCAGCGTTTCAAAAAGATGGAATATTTGATGCGGCGACCTACGAGCGCTTATTAGCAGCACAAAGAAGAAACAAAGGTGGCTTTGAAAGTGAAATTCGTCAATCAATTTCTAACCAACAATTTTCCGATGCATTAACCAGTGCTGCGTTTATCCCTAGCAATGAAGCGATACGTTACCAACGGATACAAAATCAAACAAGAAATGTAGATATTTATACACTTAAAAAAGCAGATTACAAAGATCAAGTCAGTGTCAGTGATGACGAAATCAAAACCTATTTTGATAAAAATGCATCACAGTTTATGACAGCTGAAAAAGTAAAGCTAAGTTATATTGAGCTTAAAAAATCTGATTTAGCGGCGACTGCAGAAGTTAATGAAGATGATTTACTTAACTTTTATGAAGAAAATATTGGGCGCTACACAGACCCTGAACAAAGAAAAGTCTCACATATATTGGTGAAGATTGATGAAGAAAGAGATGGTGTTGATGCAGAGAAAATAGCGCAAGAAAAAGCGCAAGCACTTTATGCACAACTCAAAGATGGCTCAAAGACCTTTGAAGATTTAGCAGCAAACAATTCTGATGATGACTTCTCCGCAAAAAAATCGGGGGATCTTGGTTTAATCGCGAGAGGCGATATGGGCGCTTTATTTGAAGAAGTTGCTTTCTCATTAAATAAAGGCGAATACTCAAAGCCAACAAAAGCAGAAGCAGGATTTCAAATCATTAAGTTGACGGATATTATTGCTTCAACCGTAAAGAGCTTTGCCGATGTAAAATCAGAAGTAGAGACAATTTATCGTGATGAACAATCAGAAAAACTATTCTTTGATAGTAGCGATAAAATGCAAACATTGGCTTTTGAAAATGATAGTACGTTAGAGTCTGCTGCTGATGCCATTGGTGTAACAGTTAAGACATCTGACTGGCTTGTTAAAGGTGCGAAAGCAGCCACTGATAAGAGTATTTTCGGATCGCAGAAGTTAATTACAGCTGCATTTAGCGAAGACGTTTTACATAACGGTAAAAACTCCGAGTTAATTGAAATTGATTCAGAAACCGTTGCTCTTATTCGTATACAAGATCATCAAGCACCCAAGCAAAAACCGATGGCGGATGTTTCAAGTAGTGTTAAAGATATTATTATCAACCAAAAAATTCGTAAGGTGCTTATTGAAAAAGGCGAGCTAGTTCTGGAAAAATTGAAACAAACAGGTGATTGGTCTGGTTTAAGTGAGATTGGTTCGTCTGCTGATGCACTGGTTAAAACAGAAGCTTTAAAGCGAACAGATAATACATTATCAAGAGTATTGGTTGATAAAATATTCAGTATGCAAAAGCCTCAAAATGGCAAAATAAGTTTTGATAATGTAATTTTACCTGATGGCAACTACGTTTTAGCGGGCTTAAACTCAGTAACAGAAGGCGAAGTAAAACCAGACAGTGTGTTACACGATGGTTTTGCAAGAGAAGTGGGTTCGCGCGAGCAACAAGCTATGTTAAAGGCGTTACGCGATCAAGCTGATGTTTCTTTATTCTTAGAGAATATTCAGTAGTCATATATCAGTAGTCATATATAAGAAGAGAAAAAACAAGGGAGCTTTGCATAAATTCTAGTA
>CAYTRF010000263.1:0-3060 GCA_964440065.1 uncultured Cocleimonas sp.
CAAAATTTATAAAGCGCCTGCAAGCTGTTCTTATCTAGGTTCAAATCGGCGCGTTGATTATTACTATAGTCTCATTTTCAAAATGGGTCAAACAACACGAGATTGTAAGAAATTGCACATTTCAGACTCAGCCACTTTCTCAAAATAATCCGTTTCTAAATCTTTATATTCATACATGCCTTTAGAGATACTCCGACTAGAAATCACCACTCGGTGCTGAATACCTAAAAAGGCAATCACTTCAAACATATTCTTAGGCTTTTGCCCACGATCATCAACGAGTACCGTGAAACCTGACTCCACCAATTTTTTATAAAGGTTATCTGTCGCAATTTGCACATTCATAAAGGTGGCTGGCTGCATGGGCGCAATGGCTATTTGAAAGCCACCGTCTTGATCAACTTTCTGACGTAACTCAACGATATTAGTTTGGGATAGATACATTATTGTACTGTGCGATACAGTCAGCGACCGCGCCATTTATCTATCTGCCGACGTTCTTTCTTATTTGGCTTGGTATCCGAATGATGTACGCTAGCACTATTTAATCGCCTCATTTCGCGCTCTTGTTCTCGTGCCTTTACGCTCTCTTCACTTTCCTCATAAAGCAGTTGTGCTTCTTTAGCGGGGCGACGTTTGTCATTTAAACCCACAACCGAGACTTGGTAACGATAATTATCACGAGTAATATTTAACGCGTCACCCACTTTAACAGTGCGTGATGGTTTTACCCGAGTTCCATTGAGATGAACCTTCCCACCATTAACGGCATCAACCGCGTTTGAGCGAGATTTAAAAAAACGCGATGCCCACAGCCATTTATCTAGGCGTACACTTTCTAAAGGTTGTTTTACTGACTTTTTACCCATCGAGCGGCCATTCTACTATGTGTTCTTCTAAATCATTCTCATCGACATCTTTTTCAAACACCACTTTCCCAAGAACTGAATTACCTGTTTGATGGATAGTATTTTTATCACCAGAAATCAAGTGGTGCCAGTTAGCTAACCCACGCCCCTCCATAATGCGCCGATAAGCGCAGCTTGGTGGCAACCATTCTATTTGATCAAGGTTATCTTGGGTTAAACGTAAACAAGTGGGGACTAATGTTTCGCGATTCCAGTAATTGGTACAACTACCGTCTTCTTTATTAAACAAATCACAAACAACATTGGTGTAGTAAACAGAGCCTGCTGCATCCAGATCGCTTTCATCTTCCAGTTTAGTTAAACAGCATTTACCACAATGATCACAGAGACTTTCCCATTCATCACGTGTCATTTCAGTTAGCGTTTTTTCTTCCCAGAAAAACATACTGCTCCTTACTGAATTTTCATTACAACTTCTTTAGGTAACGAATTTTTTAATCGTTTAAAGTCTTTTCGAGCCACATAGTAAAAGATCTCTTTACCTGCTGTATCGTAAAGCAACGCTACGCCTTTGGATGGGTATAACCAATATTCAGCTGTTTCGTTAATCTTCAGCTTTTCCTCTGGCTCACCAAAAAATTTCATTTGCTTTAATTCATAGTCAGTTACTGGCAAATAAATGAGTCGCCAAATACGTAGACTATTAGCAATTTTGGTGTTTTTTACATTTAAACTGTATTTCCAATTATTACTAGGCGTAGCTTCCCTTTTAGTATTTTCTGCCAGCATCGACTTTAATACTTCTTGAGTTGCATCCATTTCAACAACGAGTCTGGCTTCCAACATGGCGAATTTTTTCTTACCAAAGTAGGCCTCTAAGGTGAGATTCCCATCAGGTGATTCAAATATGGCTGGTTCTGCCAAATGTTGCAATTTGAACATCAGCTCTTTAAATGTGACTTTGCCAATATTTACACCTAGAACGCGAGTTGTGCCATCAGCATTGTTGGTGACCTGCCAAGGTAGGCGATTGGCTAACTGGTTTTGCCTGTCATCATTAATAACCCAAAAAAAGGCTAATGACCCAATAATTATAATGGCAAGGGTAATTGTTTTTATCATAGTGGTGTAAATAGGTTTAGAGAATTGCGGTTATAGTACCCTAAATTCTGTTAGAATATGCGCCCCAATTGACTGCCCAATAAAAATACATGACAAAAAAGGATACCGTTACTCTTACCGATAATTCCACTGGAAAACAGATCGAGCTTCCAATATTGCGCCCAACTAATGGCATACCTACAATTGATGTGCGTGGTTTATATAAAGAGCTAGGCTACTTCACTTATGACCCTGGTTTTTTATCGACGGCGAGTTGTCGTAGCTCGATTACCTTTCTTGATGGAGAAGAAGGGATTTTACAATACGGTGGCTATCCGATAGAGCAATTGGCTGATAACAGTAATTTTCTGGAAACCTGTTATTTATTATTAGACGGTGAATTACCTAATAAGAAAGAACTTAAGCAATTCACTACCATCATCACTTGCCACACCATGTTGCATGAGGCATTAAAACGGTTCTACAGTGGTTTTCGTCGTGATGCCCACCCAATGGCAATTATGGTGGGCGTAGTTGGTGCATTATCGTCTTTTTACCATGACGATATTGATATCCGCAATGCTGAACATCGTATGATTGCAGCGCATCAGTTAATTGCCAAAATGCCTACTATTGCCGCATGGAGCTACCGCTACGCTAATGGTTTGCCTTTTACATATCCCCAAAATAGCCTGAGCTATGCTGAAAACTTTTTGCACATGATGTTTAGCATGCCAACTGAAGACTACAAACCGGACCCTTTCTATGTAAAGGCACTTGATCTTATTATGATTTTGCATGCTGACCATGAGCAAAATGCATCAACATCTACGGTGCGTTTAACCGGTAGTTCTGAAGCCAACCCTTTTGCTGCTGTATCAGCAGGAATCGCATCTTTGTGGGGGCCAGCACATGGTGGCGCTAATGAATCTGTTATTCGTATGCTGGTGGATATTGTTGAATCAGATAATGATGTTCAATTTTATGTTGATCGTGCTAAAGATAAATCCAATAAGTTTCGTCTCATGGGCTTTGGACATCGCATCTATAAGAACTATGACCCACGGGCGCGAATTATTCGTCAAACTTG
>CAYTRF010000264.1:0-3042 GCA_964440065.1 uncultured Cocleimonas sp.
TCGTACCTTCACGATTTTCAAAGTGATATTCAAAAATATGGGTTTCTACTATGGCATCTACAGGACACGCCTCTTCACAAAAACCACAGTAAATACATTTGAAAAAATCGATATCGTATTTGGTCGTACGACGTGTCCCATCGGGACGTTCTTCCATTTCAATATCAATGGCGAGTGCAGGGCAAACCGCCTCGCACAATTTACACGCGATACAACGTTCCTGTCCATTCGGGTAGCGTCTTAGCGCATGATGCCCTCTAAAACGTGGCGACATTGGGGTTTTTTGTTCGGGGTACTGTATCGTTATTTTTTTCTTGAAAAGATAGCCACCCGTCACGCGAAGGCCTTTAAATAGCTCAAACAAAGTAAAAGATTTAATAAAGTGTGAAATGGATCTAATCACGATACACCTCTGCTACTAATTAAAAAAACATGGGACCGAGCAAAACGAGATAATGTTGGAGCGCTAGCGACGACTACCCGGAGGGCGAATAAAATGAGTAAAAGTGGGGGGGTGTACTTTTTTATATTAATGACTACAACCATGGCTTCCACCCTAATGCGATTGCTATTCCTTCAGCAAATATCCAAACCAAAGTCACGGGAATCAATACTTTCCACCCTAAACGCATAATTTGATCATAACGATAACGTGGGAATGTAGCTCTTAACCATAAATAACAGAATAAGAAGAACGAAGCTTTAATCAACAACCAATGAAACCCATCACCCAAGATAAAACCAATCACGGGAATATGATCTAAAGCATTTCCAAAGGGTGACAACCAGCCACCGACAAACAATAACGCTGTTAAGGTAGAGATCAAAATCATACTGGCATATTCTGCCAAGAAAAATAACGCAAACGCCATGCCTGAATATTCGACATGGAAACCTGCTACGATTTCTGACTCACCTTCTGCCACATCAAACGGAGCACGGTTGGTTTCTGCCACACCCGCAATAAAGTAAACTACGAACAAGCCTATCAGGGGCCAAATAAACCAATTCGTGATGCCTCCTTCTTGGGCACGCACGATTTCACTCAAATTCAAGCTACCTGCTGCCATTAACACACCGACCAAAGCAAAACCCATGGCGATCTCATAAGCGACTACCTGTGCCCCTACTCTAAGTGCACTTAACATCGCATATTTAGAGTTAGATGCCCAACCCGCTAAAATAATACCAAAGACGTCTAATGAAGTAATTGCCAAAACTAACAACAAGCCAGCATTTACATCAGCAAGCACACCACCATCCCAGAAAGGAATCACAGCCCACACTGCTAGTGCTGGCGCTAAAGCCAGCATAGGCGCGATAAAGAAAACCGCCTTACTAGCTTTGGTTGGAACAATAATCTCTTTAAACATCAACTTAACAGTATCTGCTATCGGTTGACCCCAACCTCTAGGGCCGACTCGATTTGGCCCCAACCGCACCTGCATATAACCAATGATTTTTCTTTCAGCAAAGGTGGTATAGGCCACAGCCACAATTAACGGCAACAAGATAGCGATGATCTTTAACATGATCACTATGATGGTTCGTAGCCCCTCGGGGAAACTATTCCAAAATGTAATTAATGAATCCAAGCTATATCTACTCTTCCAATTAAGCCGTTATTTTCACAAAACCAAATGCTGACCCTAGCGAGCTACTTGCTTTGGTTCCAGCATAAATCAGTGCGCAACCTTCTGGTACACCGTTATTTTCTAATAATGGCATCGAAACTACTTGCCCATCCTGCTCTATCATTACTTCTTTTAACTCATCTAAATCCAAGTTTTTGATGCTAGCAGCATTCAAATAGACTGTATTTTGCTCTGGCGCACTTTCTTGTAGCGCCGTTGCTCGTCTTTGCAATGAATCCCCACAGAACTCTGCAACACTTCCAATTCGTTGCAATGAATTGGAGTCTTTATTTGTTGATGCATCGAACTTGTCGTATGTCCCAGATAATTCAAACTCATTCAGAACAGGACTAACCTCATCACAACTAGCTTTAAGTTCATTTCTCACATCAGTTGAACTGACATAATCAAAACCTTCCACACCCAAATGATTACCTAGAACACGCAGAATCTTCCACGCCGGTCTCGACTCAGCCAAACCTTTTGCTGCAGCACTAAAGCTCTGCCAAGTTCCTTCGGCATTTACAAATGTTCCTGAGGTTTCACCAAATGCCGCGCTGGGTAAAATCACATCAGCGCATTTGAGTAAGTTCTCATCGGCGTAAGCTGAAATGCTGATGACGCATTTTGACTGTTCCAAAGTAGCTTGAGCCAACTGAGGATTATCACAATCAAATACAGGTTCAACATTTAGTAAAACATAAGTATTTAATGGGTTTCCAAGCATTTCAGATGAATTTTTACCCGTTGTTTCTGCAAGTTCACCTGCCTCTTTTCGATGAGGAATAGCACCTGCAAGCCACGCACCCGCTGTATTAGCAGAATCAGGCAAATAAGATAAAAAGGTTCCCGTGCTTTCAGCGATGATCGAAGCTAATGCACGAATAGCAGAATAGTCTTGTTGTTGCTCCGCAATACTCCCCATAAACAATATTGAATTATCCGCTTCATTTAAGTTTTCGATGATTGCTTTGGCATCTTTATTAACGCGCACTGATTTGAGAAGATCCGCTATTGCAGACGGAACTTTATCACCGCTTAACTTTATACTTGCTTTTGCTAATACTGCCAATGAATCAACCATATCATTTGGCTGAGTGACCAACTGCGTTTCCACATCGTAGTTAAAATCCAATACCATTGGATTAACACACATGACTTTAGCATTATTATTTAGAACTGCTTTTCGAATACGGTGATTAATCATGGGCTGCTCTTTTCTAACATCAGAGCCAATCAGCAAAACCGCATTTTGCTTTTCAATGTCAGTAATACTTCTACCTAACCACGGGAATAAACCCATGCTTTCTTGATCTCTAAAATCAACTTGTCGCAAGCGATGATCAATATTGTTCACGCCAATGGCGCGCATCGATTTTTGCAACAAATAGAGTTCTTCAACTGTTGA
>CAYTRF010000265.1:0-3019 GCA_964440065.1 uncultured Cocleimonas sp.
ACTGTATTTTCTTGTTCATAATCCTTTTTACCTTTTCTCTAATAACTAGCATAGTAATAATAATCAAATATTCAGCATACAAATTCCCGTTGAAACACAGCTTTTAAATACAAAAAAGGGACGCAGAATGCGTCCCTTTAGGATGAAAAATGTACCGACATTAAAATTATCCGTATTTTCGCCGAAAACCAAGGCAGATAGTTAGTCTCAGGTCAAAGTGTGCTGTAGCACATGAGAGTTGAGAACTAACTACCCAACGCCTTTAGTTGGTTAAAACATTCGGTGAAAGGCAGTTAATTTTTACATCATGCCGCCCATTCCTCCGCCCATCCCACCACCCATATCAGGCATTCCACCAGCGCCTGCTGGCTCAGGTGCATCTGCAACCATTGCCTCGGTAGTGATAATTAAACCTGCGACGGATGCTGCATTTTGTAATGCTGCACGAGTCACCTTAGTTGGATCAAGGATTCCCATTTCAAGCATATCGCCATATTCGCCAGTACGTGCATTATAGCCGAAGCTTCCTGCGCCGTTTTTAACTGCGTTTACAACAACGGATGCTTCATCACCTGCGTTTTGACAGATTTGACGTATTGGCTCTTCCATTGCACGTAATGCAATTTTTACGCCCATATCTTGGTCATGGTTGTCGCCTGTTAGATCAGAGATTTCTTGTAGTGCACGAATTAGTGCGACCCCACCGCCTGCAACTACACCCTCTTCAACTGCTGCGCGAGTTGCGTGAAGTGCATCTTCTACACGCGCTTTCTTCTCTTTCATTTCAACTTCTGTTGCTGCACCCACTTTGATTACGGCTACACCGCCAGCTAGTTTTGCAACACGCTCTTGAAGTTTCTCTTTATCATATTCTGATGACGTTGTTTCAAGCTGAGTACGAATCATGTCTACACGTGACTTGATTTCATCAGTTGAACCAGCACCATCAACAATAACTGTATTCTCTTTATCAACAACAATACGCTTTGCAGAACCAAGGTCTTCCATGGTTACTGTTTCAAGACTCATGCCGATTTCTTCAGAGATTACCTTTCCACCTGTTAAAATCGCTAGGTCTTCAAGCATTGCTTTACGACGATCACCAAAACCAGGAGCTTTAACTGCAGTAACTTTTACGATGCCGCGCATATTATTTACAACCAGTGTTGCTAATGCCTCACCTTCGATGTCTTCTGCGATAATTAGTAGTGGGCGACCTGCTTTTGCAACGCCTTCTAATGTAGGAAGAAGATCACGAATATTAGTGATTTTCTTATCATGTAATAGAACCATTGGCTCTTCTAGCTCAGACGTCATATTCTCTTGATTGGTTACAAAGTAAGGAGATAGGTAACCACGGTCAAACTGCATACCTTCAACAACATCTAGCTCATTCTCTAGTGCCGTGCCTTCTTCTACAGTGATGACACCTTCTTTACCAACTTTGTCCATAGACTCGGCGATAATACCACCTATGTTCTCATCAGAGTTTGCAGAGATTGTACCAACCTGTGCGATAGCTTCAGAATCAGCACATGGCTTTGACATTGCTTGTAGCTTTTCAACCGCTACCGCTACTGCTTTATCGATACCGCGCTTAAGATCCATTGGGTTCATACCCGCTGCAACTGACTTCATGCCTTCACGAACGATAGCTTGCGCTAATACTGTTGCCGTTGTGGTACCGTCACCTGCGATATCAGATGTTTGTGATGCAACTTCTTTAACCATCTGTGCGCCCATATTCTCGAACTTGTCGTCTAATTCGATTTCTTTAGCAACTGAAACACCGTCTTTGGTGATAGTTGGTGCACCGAATGATTTATCTATTACAACGTTACGTCCTTTAGGACCTAATGTTACTTTTACTGCGTTTGCAAGAATGTTTACGCCAGCAACCATTTTAGTGCGTGCGTCATCTCCAAATATTACTTCTTTTGCAGCCATGATTGACTCCTTATCTTATAACTACTCAGATCACATCTGAGTAGTTTGGTTAATTTGTTATAACTAAACTTATACTAAAAATTGTTCAGGGCACTTAGTGACTGTTCGAGCATTGAATACAACGCAGTACCAGAATAAAAGGTGAATACCCTATGCAATTATTTAGTCTTCTAGGACTGCTAGAATATCTTCTTCTTTCATCATCAATAAATCTTCACCGTCAATTTTCACAGATGTTCCTACGTATTGACCGAATAAAATATTGTTGCCAACTTTCACATCCATTTCGCGAACATCGCCAGAATCTGTGATTCTGCCATTACCTGCTGCGATGATCTCACCGCTGTTTGGCTTTTCTTTATCTGCGTTGTCTGGAATGATAATTCCACCAGCGCTCATTTTATCTTCTTCCGTTGGGCGTACTAAAACACGATCATGTAAAGGACGAATCGTCATGTTTAACTCCTTTGAGTTTATAATTAATTAGGTCTCAGATGAGGTGCTTGGATTTATTAGCACTCTCACTCAGGGACTGCTAATGATAGGGGCAGATTTACGTATTTCAAGTTTTTTATGTATTTTTGTGATTATTTTTATCAGAAAGAATAGATCGATTTTCGTCAATCTCAGTAAACTCACCCTCGACAATATTTTCTTTTTTTGATTTATTGTCTGATTGCCAAGACCCACCTTGCGAAAAACCACCCATTTGGACGTTAATTCCCTCCTTCATTTTTTGGGCAGAACGCGCCATAATATTTTGGGCAATATACTTACGGCTAAAAGGAAGTAAACAAAGAAAACCAATCGAATCAGTAACAAAACCTGGTGTCATTAACAAGGCACCACCTACAGCGAGCAATATACCTTCCACCATTTCCTGAGCAGGAAGCTTTCCTTGCCCCATATTTTGTTGAAAGCGCGCCAATGTCGACATGCCTTGATGACGCAACAACCCTGCCCCAATGACAGCGGTTAACACCACCAATAAAATAGTCCACCAGACACCAATGGTGTCACCCACTTTAATAAGAAAGAAGATTTCAATGATAGGAATCACCAAAAAAAGAAC
>CAYTRF010000266.1:0-3017 GCA_964440065.1 uncultured Cocleimonas sp.
CAATAATCATTACTAGCACTACAATCCACCCCTGTTTTCAACCGTAGCTTAGCTCTAAGGTGACGAGATATTGCATCAACCAATACATTTAGTAGTGCCGTAATAACAATTAAAATTATCGCTTTATCGAGTCGTAATTCTTGAATAGAGCTATCAATATAAAATCCTAAGGTCGTGATTCCAAGGATTCCTAAGATGGCAGACTCGCGCAATATAATTTCCCAACGATAGAATAAAAAGGCTAAAAATTGACCGTACAATCGAGGGATTAATTCATAGAAATAAAGATTAAAGCCTGAAACAGCATCCATTCTTAATTCAATTTCAGAACTGTAACGCCCTATCAAGTGACCAATAATGGCACCATTATGTAATGTAAGTGCAACGATTGCAGGAAGCATGGACGGCCCCCATAACTGCAATAATATATACGCCAGAATATATTCTGGTGTAGAGCGAATCACGACCAAAAATCCATGCCCGATGCCACGACCAGTGCGTTTAAAGAAGTGCTCTGAAATCAATGGAAATAAAATTAATGCGAGAACACCCGTTGTTACCAATGCGATTTGTGTTAATACCAGTGTGTTAATGATCCCTGGCACGGCTTGTGTCATTAATAAGTCACTTAACCAGTTCCAGAAAGCGGATAGACTCTCTCCGTTTCGAATCGGTGCTGGAATAATATCTTCCGTGAAAAATCGTGACACATTTTCAAAAGAGATTTTACTGTCATTGGCGATAATAAAGGGCGCGATTAAAATATAGATGGGAAGTAAGGCAGGTCGCATCCAAAAGCGTATGGTTGCAATCAATAAATAGAATAAAAGCAGGATTCCCCAAACAACTGAATAGTGTCCTTCCAAAAAGGCTGAGCTTAGAGAATAACCTAGCGTTGGTAAGCCAACAAAACCCAAAATAGCGCTGGAACGTAAACCACATTCCAAACGGTACATTGTGTAGCTTTTAAAATGCACCCATAAATCAGGCAAGCGCGCGTAAAAAAACGTTGAGATGGATGAGGTGTTGTAACTTATGGCTTGTAAGGCAGTTTTATCACCCTCTTCTAGGATTTCAGCGTATATTTTAGCGAAGGTAGCTGCGTAGGGTAAACCAATGGCTAATAGCCCAGTTAAAGGATGTAAGCCAAATATTTGTAAAAAAATTAATGCCCAAAAAAGCTCGTGAATAGCTCGGATGAAAGCACAAGCGTATCGAACCCAACGCCAGTGAAAGAGTAAAGCCAATAAAAAGCCCACAACACTGCCACCTGCCACACCTAAAATAGCAAAGGCTAAGGTTTGTAAAAAGGCATGACCAATTTCTAATGGGTTGTCCCAATTAGGTGTGAGTAATCCTGAGAAAAGTCGTTTGAGTTCCTGCCAAGGTTCTAATGAAATAATCTCAATATCAGCGATGAGAAGACTTAATCCCGCAATGAGTATGAATATCCAGCTAACTTTCCATGACGGTGAGTGTTTGTAGGTGGCATCCATCGCTATTAGTCTATACGCCTGTTAATACAGGCTAAGTAAATCTTTTGACGTTAGATTCTCAGTAGGGCTATCCAAAACAATCCGACCTTTTTCTAAACCAATAATTCGATCACAAAAAGATAGGGCTAATTGGGTGTCATGCAGTGCTAAAACGACGGTAGAGAAATCATCCCATAATTGATTTAGAACGAGTTTTGATTGTTGCTCATCCACTGATGAAACAGGTTCATCTGCTAATAATAGCTGGCCTTCTTGAAACAAGCTTCTTGCCACTGAAACACGTTGTTTTTGTCCGCCAGACAAACTGCCTAACGGTCTAAACAAATATTCTTCAAGTTCTAATCGAACTAGAATAGCGCGTATTATTTCAACTTGCTGTGGCCAAGGTCGAACTAAATTAGCTATATTGTAAAAGGTAGAATGTTTCTCTAAACGTCCAATAAAAACATTATGAAACACAGAAAGATGTTTTACTAAACCATAGTCCTGTGGAACTAAAGCGGTTTGAAGAGGGTAAAGACTATAAATGAGTTTGATTAAAGTCGATTTTCCTGAGCCGCTTTGTCCCACCAAAGCGATTTTTTCACCTTGGGAAATTTGCAGGTCAATATCATGGAGTGTTTTAACCCCTTGATAACTTGCGCTTTCGGATTGTAGTAGTATCACTGTTTTTTCTATTAACCTAAGGTCTTAATCAATTAAACCTATGCTTTGGGCAGTATCTAAAATTAATTGATAATCATCATTGTTGGCTTCGATAAAACCGGAACGTGGAAATCGCCCTAAAAGATCAGCATCTTTTAAATTCAGTAAAACTGCGGTTACTTTTTTCGTAAATCCTTCGCCCCATACTTGATCAACATCACCACGTATAGTCCATTGATAATCAGGATAGGCAGGTGTTTTCCAAATAACGGAGACTTTTTCTATATCGACTTTGTTATCCTCAACCGCTTTATCCCAAACTTTGTAATTAACAGCACCCACTTGATATGCACCTGTTTCTACTAATGAAATAGTTTTGGAATGATTACCACTAAAACCCACACGTTTAAAAACCTTATTGACCTTTTCTTGCAAGGCTTCTTCAATATAAAACTGCGGCATTAAACGACCTGAAGTCGAACCTTTAGAGCCAAAAGTAAATGTCTTACCTGCGATGTTTTTGGGGAAATCATCGCCTTGTTTAAACCCCGTGCTGTTATTTGCAATAATATATGTATGAAATTGTGTGTCTTCAACTCCCTGCGCAATTGCTTTTGAGTCTTTGACACGTAACCTTGCTTGTACGCCAGACAAGCCCCCAAACCAAGCCAGTTGCACCTGATTATTACGAAAAGCAGTAACCACCGCAGCATAGGATTTAACGGGGATGTATTTAACAGGAATACCCAATTCTTTTGATAAATAGTCTGCCATATCACCAAAGCGTTGTTTGAGGCGCGTTTCATCTTGATCTGGAATAGCCGAAAAAAATAGTGTGTCTTTTGATTCTGCCTGAAGGGATGATGAGAATATGAA
>CAYTRF010000267.1:0-3000 GCA_964440065.1 uncultured Cocleimonas sp.
ACCCGATAAACAGCCCTTGGTGGCGCGGGTTAAGGTCTCTAAAATATAATGAGAATTTCCTTTGTTGAGTTCACCTGCGTTGACTGGCTCAGGGCAGAGGGTATCTAAAAGAGTAATTTCACCGCTTTCATTGATTGATGCTTTCTTGTTTGGGTTATAGTCCTTGATAGACAACGGCAAGCCGAGTAGTTTTGCCCTATCCAGCATCATTTTTTTATCAGCTATGACAACAAGCTCAGCACCAAGTTTAGTATCAGGCGTATCTTGAGATAGTTGTATGACTAAATCAGGCCCAATACCTGCAGGTTCACCAGGAGTAAGCGCTAAGCGTGGAATGACTGTCATGGTAGTTATTTATTATTAAACCGTTTTACAAACGATACTCAACAAAAGCTTGATCCATAAGGCCTTGTAACCAATTTTTGTATTCCTTTGACTTCTTTTTATCCGTAATCAAAGCTTGTGCTTGTAATTTTAAGGTTTCGCGGGTCTTATCGCTGGCTTTACGTTCCAGTACTTCAATAATATGCCAGCCAAACTTCGTTTGAATAGGTTGGCTTAATGCATTTAACGGTAGTGTTCTAACCGCTGCGGCAAAAGGTGGTACGAAAGAAGCTGGATCAGTGAGGCCAAGATCTCCACCCTCGGTTGCGCTACCTTTATCGGCTGAGTTTTCTTTCGCTAGCTTTGCAAAATTTCCACCTGCTAGTATTTTATTACGAACAATAGTTGCTTTGAGTTTTGCATTTTTTTCTGTTGACGAAATTAAAATATGCCTTACATGCGCTTGCTTGGTTATTTTTCTTAGGCCGCCACGTTGTTCAATGAGTTTTAAAATATGGAAGCCTTCTGTATCCCTAACAACCGTGGAAAACTCACCTGCATCGATTAAGCTTAAAGCTCTGATATAGGCAGGGCTTAGTGTTTTTGCCTTTTTCCATCCCAAGTCTTTTTTGATCGCCTTGGATTTATTAATAACTTGCTGTGCTTCTGAATCA
This sequence comes from uncultured Cocleimonas sp., assembly GCA_964440065.1. Taxonomy (GTDB): domain Bacteria; phylum Pseudomonadota; class Gammaproteobacteria; order Thiotrichales; family Thiotrichaceae; genus Cocleimonas. The sequence goes on from CAYTRF010000267.1 coordinate 999, forward strand.
GATCTGCCGATTAAGCGTTTTCTCAAGTTTTGTGCTTGCGCCAAGCGTTGATTAAATTGTTGCACCGACAAGCCATTGGGTGCTGGAACTAAAATATCAACTAGGTGAAATTCAACGGCTTTTGTCAAATTAAGACTCTCAGATTGGATTAATTCATCAACTTCCGTTTCAGTGATTCGATTGTTTCTGCCTAATTGGCGTTTGCGAAGTTGTTCTAAAAAGAGTTTTTCACGAATGCTTTTGCGGAAGGTTTTGTAATCAAGTCCTTCTCGAACTAGTGCGACACGAAATTGCTCTAGGTCGAGCTTGTTTTGTTCGGCAATACTTAACATGGCTTTGTTAAGTGCTACGTTATCAATTTTAATGCCTAGTTGTTTAGCACGCTGAAGTTGTACTTTTTCAAGAAAAAGCGTCTCAAGTGAGTTCTTGGTTAAGACTTGACTAGAGAGTTTTGAGCCTGAATTTCTAGATCGGACAACAAGCTCTTTAACCTCGCTTAACATCACCACATCATTGTTTACCACGGCAGCTATCCTATCCAGCGGAATATCTTTAGCCTGCACGGTATTTAGCGTGAATAACAATGTTATTAGCAGTAGTAGCTTTTGATTGAAACAGGGGTTATTAATAGTCATCATATCCGTATATCTTATCCTTAAGTTCTCGATTGGCACCTGAGCCAATATTACCCAATCCTTTTAATTCGAATTCCAAGAAAATGGGGGTTTCGTAGGTTTCATTATCAGATGTTAAATAGCGTTTTGCAACAATTCGTGTTTTCCAGCAACAGGTTTGGTATTCCAAACCAACCAAGGCCTCAAGATTTCTATCATTTTCAAGGTCTTGACTAGAGCTACCAACTAATGACCATTTATCATTAAGTGGTAGTGCAGCTGATAGGGTAACTTGTTTAAGCTCGGTATCTAATTTGCGAAAACGTATATTGGCAATTCTCTTTTTTTCATCTTGATAGTTTAATCGAAGCTCATAACTCGGAACACGTTTATTGTCGTGACTCCATAGGGTCGTCGTGGCAATTTTAAGGTTATCATTCAAACGTCCACTGAGTTCCAATACAAGGTCTGATCGTTTTCCTATTTCAATAGTTCCATCTGGAAGGGAAACTTTTTTATCATTATAGTTAAAAACTTGGCCGATACTGGCGGCAAGTAGCTCTTTACCATTATTTCTATCTTGTAATCGAGAGGTGACGGCAAAGGTCAGCTGATTATTATCTTCAATGCGGTCTTTACCAGTAAAACGGTTTTCTGAAAATAACTGATTAGCCGCAGAAAAGTTCTCAAATGAAGTATCAAAAATGGGAATATCACTTTGATCTTTAAAAGGTGTATAGGTGTAAAACAAATGAGGTTCTAAGGTTTGGGTGTAAAAACCATCGCCCTTCTTTTTAGGTATTTCCCTATCAAAAAATAAACCACCGTCTAGTGTGAAAGTGGGTAACGTGCGGCTAATACTGGTGTCATTGATGGTATCGTCAAGGTCAAGGTTATCAAGATTGTAAAGGGTGTGTTGAAGACTAACGCTAGGTTTAAAATACCACGCATCATCCCCCCATTTTTTTGATGCAAACAGTTTAATATTCGTGCGATTTCCAGTTACTGCATCATCTCTATCAAAGCTAACCAGTTCTGATTCGATGCCATACTTTAAATCTTTAGGGCCCTTTTTTGGTGCATAGTTCAACCTTAGCTCAGGTAATCTAGCATAGGGTGCCTCGGTAACATCCAAGATTTGATAATCTTCAACAGCTACAGATGCATTCCATGATGCTCCTCTGCTGACAAATTCTAAGCGTCTTTTTAATGAAGAGCGTGAGCTGTCTTCAAGTGACGTTGAAAAATCATCAAAAAAGTCGTTATCAGAAACACCTTCTGCGCTTAAGTTAATTTTGGATGTCTTACTAAGCGTGGTGTGATGATTGACTTTGAAATAATCACGTCTCAGGGTATTGCTGGTGTCATCGAATGATTTATCTTCAGGA
>CAYTRF010000268.1:0-2990 GCA_964440065.1 uncultured Cocleimonas sp.
TGGTGACAGGGTTAGATAACCCTCTTACCCGTGCCATGAGCTTTTATGGCTTCAATACTGGCGATAGTGATGGTGGTGATGTTGAAACAGCTTTGGATCAAATGACCGAAGCCGAAATAAAATATGTGATTTTGCATGAAATTGGTGAAGTAAAAGCAGGTAAGTTATTGGATAAAGGGTTAGGAGGGTCAGAAGGGTCGAAGGGGGGTTGGAATGAAATGGTGACACATCTGAATCGAACCCATGCGGAAATCATGTTGCGAGCGATTCGAGATCACCTTGCTGATAGTTTAACTACCCTTCCTAAGTTACTGCTATTAAAAGATAAAGCTTCATTGCATTTCTACTTTGGTAATATGACGGCAATGCGAAAGCACCTTGCTCCAGGATTGTTGGATGCGTATAAACACTGGCATGAGAAAGATGATTTGAGTGAGCTACAACAGTTATTAGATAAGTCACAAACTCACTGGGTAAGCCTTATGGAAAAGGTAAATGTTTTGTATAAAAAATCACCAGATGCAGAACCGATTGAAGAATTAATCAAAAATAATAAACTGAGCTAAACAAAATGTTAACTGAAATCAAACCGCATAGTTTTATCTTTGAAAAGAAAGATGCACTGCCCGATTTTTTATGTGACGACATGGTGGCGCGTTTTGAAGTCAATGAAACCGACCAATATGAAGGACGTGTCGGCTCAGAAATTGGTAGCGATCAAAGCCTTAAGAAAACCACTGACTTAATCGCTAGCGGCAAAACGCATTGGAAAGATGTGGATAATAATTTATTTCGTTCTCTGGCCATGGCATTGCAAGAATTTAAAGAGCATTACCCATATTTTGGTGATATGAGTCGTTTTAAAGATATGGGCTATAATATACAGCGTTACCGTGAAGGCGAATATTATCACTGGCATGTGGATGGGGATAACCAAGCGCTAGCATCGCGTCAGTTAGTGGCGATATGGTATTTAAATGATGTAGAAGAGGGCGGTGAAACCGAGTTTGCTTTTCAAGAGGCGAGCATTAAACCTGAAAAAGGGAAACTCATTTTATTTCCGCCTTTTTGGACGCACGAGCACCGTGCAGCTGTTGTCACTAAAGGGGTTAAATATATTGCTACTACTTGGATTACCTTTCGATAGCTTATTCAGAAATTTCTTAGTGAGTTTCTAAATCATAAAGGGTCATATCCCCCTCAAGATTCAAATGCATTGCATAGGCATTAGGAACACGAGAGAGGATATAAGCAGCCATTAGCGTGCCCGTTTCTTTATTACCTGATTCTAGTGCTGTAAGAATACGGTCAGCTACTATTTGACACCTTTGTATTAGGTCGGGCTTTTCTACCCATGTGCGGCTCATTTGATAGCCATTATCCATATCTTTATCGAGCATATCGAAGTAGTCTTTAGCATCTTCAAGAATTTCATCGGGTACTAGGATTTCTTGCTCGTTTTCTTCTACAAATATTTTCAGTATCATATGACTACTCTATTAAGCCGATAAATTAGTTGATCAGAGCTTCCTAGGTTACTAGAAAATTTTATTAAAAAAAACCTTAATTTATTAAGGTGTTAGATTATTGAGAATCACGCGTATGCTATTAGCTATAAAAAATGTATTGAGTGAAAACCAATTAAAGGTTATCAACAAATTATTAGAAAGTGGTGACTTTGTAAAGGGTAAGTTATCGGCAGGAAAAGAGGCGGCTAAGGTCAAAAATAATACTGAGTTGTCGCAAGATAGTCCTTTGCATGATCAATTAAATCAGATGCTTATGCCTTCTTTATTAAAAAATAAGCAGTTTCAAGACTTTTCTTTTCCATTAAAAGTAGCCACTCCTTTTTATGCGCGTTATGGAAAGGGTATGAAGTATGGCTTCCATGTCGATGATCCAATAATGGGGCCGATGAATGGTCGTTATCGCAGTGATATTTCTTGTACAGTTTTTTTGAATGATGATTATCAAGGCGGAGAACTTACGATTAAAACCACTCTTGGAGAACAGAGTATTCGCTTAAATGCGGGTGATGTTATTGTTTATCCATCTACTAGCTTACATAAAGTAGCAGAGGTAACTAAGGGCGAGAGAATGGTTGCCGTTATCTGGGCGCAAAGTGCAGTTAAGGACCCGCAAAAACGTGAGTTAATCTATGAGCTTGGCTTGGCTCGGGATACGTTGATTGATAATCATAGTGGTGCGACAGAGACATCACAGGTTAGTAATGTTTATGCTAACTTATTGCGTCGCTGGAGTGAGGTTTAACTGGCCACTTTTTTTTTAAAGTTGATAACTCGATGAGGAGACTCAACACTGCTCCCAAGGTAGCCCATTAAAGCGCCAGCCATTTAGCGTACCACGGTGATCATCATCATCTCTATCCCCTTCAAAACCATCACTAATATGATAGATATTGGTTAAACCCGCTTCAAGGAGTTGTACGCCTGCTTTTTCGGAGCGATTACCGCTTCGACAGATCATCACGATGGGGCAATTATCTGTTTGTAGAGATATAATGTCTTCGACAAAATTAGGGTTGATATCCCAGTCGGGTTCTTCCATCCAGCCAATGTGAATACAATCAGTAGGGTGACCAATAAATAGAAACTCCATTGATGATCGTATATCAATTAATTTAGCATTGGGATGTTGTTTTAAGAAGGTCGACGCCTCTAATGAGCTTAAGTGCCCTAGTGTTTTTGTATTCATGGAATGAGTGTAGTTGTTAAATTACCATTGTTGCTTATAAAGTGAGGTTTCAAAATATCAAAAAAACAGCGAAAAGTGGGGGGGTGTACTTTTTAAAGTCTACTTTACTATACCTTAATCTTGAAATTTGTTTACTTCAAAATGCACAAGAATCGTCTTTTGAAAAATATTATTATTATTATCTGACACCATTAAATATTGATTGTCGCGCAGGTGTGTAAGCCCTTCAAAATTATCCAATAACCAGCCGTCAGAGCTATCAAAGGTGGCGATTG
>CAYTRF010000269.1:0-2956 GCA_964440065.1 uncultured Cocleimonas sp.
CTGTTTTTTTACAAATATCGCTTAATAAACGACAAGTTAACAAATAGTTGGCCTATAAACTTGCAAAATTTACTCACAACTTTATTATCCCTCATCTTTCCCCAAGCCCTAATTGAATAGCCTTTATTTATGAATAGTGACGCCTTGAAAAAAAATCATTCTACCTACATAACCAATGTTGAACCACTTCAAGAACAGGTTCGCGTTGTTGGCAGCCTATTAGGGGAAATTCTCAAAGAGCAAGAAGGTGAAGACGTTTTCATAGCGGTCGAGCACTTAAGACAAGGCTACATCAGCTTACGCCATCAAGATGACGAAGCAAAACGCCAACAATTGATGCGCTTTATCGAAGACTTAGATGCTGACAAACTGAAACAAGTCACTCGTGCTTTTAATGTTTTCTACGTGCTTTCAAATATTGTTGAGGAAGATTTCTTACACCGCGAGCGGCGTAATTTATACCGCACAGGTGATGATAAACTCTGGCAGGGTTCATTTTTAGGAACGGTGTCTGAGCTTAAAGAATCGGGTCTTAGTGCTGATGATACCCAAAAAATAATTAATGAATTACGTTACACCCCTGTTTTTACCGCCCACCCAACTGAAGCGCGCCGTCGTACCGTATTAACGCTACAACGTCGTATCTTTTTGATATTTGATCAACTCAAAAATACCTTATTAACCAACGAAGAACGCTCAGCCATTCACCGTCAATTAAAAGCGCAAATACAGCTTTTATGGCGTACTAGTGAGGTTCGTCATAATAAACCATCTGTTGCTGATGAAGTCCGCTACGGTTTATTTTACTTTCACGCCAGCTTGTTTGATGCTATCCCAACAACGTATCGCTATTTTGAAAGAGCCGTTCGCAAGGTTTATGGGCGTGGTGAAATCTCGATCCCCACGGTGCTTAAATTTGGATCATGGATTGGTGGCGACCGTGATGGAAACCCTTTTGTAACACCGGCAGTAACACGAAATGCGATCCGCTTACACATGCAAGAAACACTTGAAGAGTACCATCGCCGAGTGATCAACTTACGCAGTATTTTAACGCATGATTTAGAATATATTACGCCCGATGCTGTTTTTGTCCAATCACTTGAAAAAGATGAAACTGATTTAAGCAAACAAGCCTTTAAAAAGCGTCCAAATCTATTTGCAACCGAGCCGTATCGCCGTAAATTACACTTCATGGCGGCCCGATTAAATGCTAATTTAAAAACCGTACAAACCCGCCTTAAAGGGAAACCCTGCACACTTCCAGAGTATGCTTATCAAAGTGTCTCTGAGTTTTTAAATGAGTTGTATATCATTCGGGAATCATTAATTAGTCATAATGACCAAGACGTAGCCAAACGCGAACTAAAAGACTTAATTCGCCTAGTAGAGACCTGTGGATTTTCTCTTTATGAGTTGGATATTCGCCAAGAATCAACGGTTCACTCCAATGCGGTGGATGAAGTTTTAAAACAATTCTCTCCTGAAGTCGATTACCATGCTCTAGCAGAAGATGAGCGCTTAACATTACTGGCAAAACTTATACGTCGTGAAAGCTTGCCTAATGCCAACCCCGTTTCATTAACTCCAATGACGGTCGAAACGCTAGAGTTATTCGACACCATGGTTGCGATGCGCAAAGAAACGGGGGATAAGCTATTTGGCACCTACGTTATCTCCATGACACACCAAGCCAGTCATGTCATGGAAGTGATGTTTCTGGCGCGTTTAGCAGGGCTTGTCGGCACAGATGATGATGGCAACGATTATTGTCATATTCAAATATCACCTTTGTTTGAAACCATTGAAGATTTACTACATATTAGTGGGGTACTCACTAGTTTGTTTGAAAATGTCGATTACATGGCATTATTAAAAGCCTCAGGCAATTTACAAGAAGTGATGCTGGGCTATTCAGATTCTTGTAAAGATGGCGGTATATTGGCCTCACAATGGAATTTATACAACGCTCAAAAGCAAGTTATTGCCCTTACTGAAAAATACGGCGTTAAATGTCGCATGTTCCATGGTCGTGGCGGTACCGTTGGCCGTGGTGGTGGCCCAACGCACGAAGCGATTATTTCTCAGCCACCTGATACGGTACAAGGTCAGATTAAATTTACCGAGCAAGGCGAAGTATTATCGAATAAATATGGCAATATCGAAACGGCTGTTTATGAGCTTGGTGTTGGTATTACAGGTTTATTAAAAGCCAGCCAATCGGTAGTAAAAAAACAGGGCCAATACGATGAAAACTTCCACATTGCTATGTCGTCCATCGCGAGTTACGGCGAGGAAAGTTATCGAGACTTAACCGACCACACAGAGGGTTTCCAAGATTATTTCTATGAAAACACCCCTGTGACTGAAATCGGTCAGCTGAATATCGGTTCACGTCCATCGCATCGAAAAACGGATCGTTCTAAAGCGTCTATCCGCGCGATTCCATGGGTATTTGGTTGGGCGCAAGCAAGGCACACCTTGCCTGCGTGGTATGGAATCGGCTCTGCACTAGAAAAAATTCGCACCGAGCAGGGTGAAGATTTACTCCGCGAGATGTACCAAAGCTGGCCTTTCTTCCGTTCGCTTTTAAGTAATGTGCAAATGGCATTATTCAAAGCTCGCATGGACACCGCTAAAGAGTATGCAGGGCTTTGGGCAGATAAAGAACGCTCCATGAGCATCTACGATAAAATCGCCGATGAATACTTCCGTACCGTAAAAGAAGTGTTAGGCATCGCTCAACTTGATGCTTTAATGGATGAAACCCCGCTGCTTCAATATTCATTAGAAAGACGCGAACCTTATCTTGATCCACTCAATCATATCCAGATTACTGTTCTTGGCAGACACCGCGAACATATCGGAAAATCTGATGAAGAATCACCCTGGTTGGATGAGTTATTGCTGACAATTAATGCCATTGCAGCGGGAATGCGCAATACGGGATAGGGAT
>CAYTRF010000270.1:0-2955 GCA_964440065.1 uncultured Cocleimonas sp.
CAACACCTCACCCTTCGGGTCAGCTAAAGCTGTTGTCTCGCGTTGCTCGGCTCAATCATTTTTATTCGTCACCTGATTCGTGCAAAGGTCTCAGTATGTTGTTTAAACAACAAAAAACCGTCGAAAAGTGGGGGGGTGTACTTTTAAGGGTCTTTTAGTTGAGGTATAGGTTAAGGTAGATTAATACCCTTGTCACGTAACATTTCAGAAAGTCGTATCAATGGCAAACCGATTAATGCAGTTGGGTCATCACCTTGCAAGCGTTTAAATAAGGTAATACCTAGCCCTTCTGATTTAAAACTGCCGGCACAAGAATAGGGCTCTTCAGCGCGTAAGTAGGATTCTATTTCTTCTTGGTTTAATTCCCTGAAATCAACATGGAAAGGAACTAGATCAAGTTGATAGCTTTCATCACTACTATCATACAAACATAAACCCGTAAGAAAGCTCACACGTTGCCCAGAGCTTTCGGTAAGTTGTTGTACAGCATTTTGATGGTTACCTGGTTTGCCTCGAATTACATCATTTAAAATAGAGCACTGATCGGATGCAATAATTAGTGCATCAGGGTGACGCTTGGCTACGACATTAGCTTTTTCTAGTGAAAGTCGTTTAACATAGTCCTCTGCTGTCTCGTTTTTTAGAGGTGTTTCATCAATATCAGGTGAATCAGTGATAAACTCCAGATTAAATCGCTCCAATAATTCTTTACGAAATGGGGAAGTAGAACCAAGTATCAGTGTTCTTTGTAGCTTTTGCATGATTTAAGAGTGTGAGTTTGCCAAAACGAGGTATTGTACTAAAAAAACTGTAAAGTACCACTGAAAACGCTTTACATAGCATAGATAAGGTAATTATAATTCCGCTCTTATGTCGAAGAACAATTCTGTCCAGCGTTTACCCGTAGAAGTTGACCCCTTTCGCTTAGTTGAACAAGGTCGAATTTACGAAGGAAGAATCCCGGTAGGTGATTATCCGCGTTTGAAAGAACTGTTGTTTATTGATGAAGCTGGTACAAAAAGTAATACGCTAGTCAATGTGAAATTAGAGTTTACAAGGACTGATACTAACTTACCTGTTATTAAAGGTAAAATAAGCACGACTTTTAAAGTACCTTGTCAACGCTGTTTAAAGGCTGAAGATGTCTCTTTTGAAACGGAGTTGAATACCGTATTAGTTAGCACTGATCAACAAGCAGAGCGACTACAAGAAGGCTATGACACATGGCTGGTGGAAGACCAGCGATTATTTTTACAGGATTTTATTGAAGATGAAATTCTGTTAGCCATGCCAAATATCGTAATGCACGAGGCATGTGATTCAATCAAAGAGTTGATTGAAGAATTACCTAGTGATAATAGTGATAATGAAGGTAATGAAAAAGGCATAGAAGACAAAGAGGCAGAAGAACGAAGTAATCCTTTTGCTATATTGAAAGACTTAAAAACAGATTAGATGATTAGATAATAATAGCGTGTAAGCGCTAAACGGAGTAACCCATGGCAGTACAAAAAAGTAAAGTAACGCGCTCACGTAGAGGCCAGCGTCGCTCACATGATTCATTAACCAATCCAACCTTATCAATTGATCCAGTATCAGGTGAAACGCATCTACGTCATCATATGACGCCAGATGGTTTTTACCGTGGTCGTCAGGTTATAGCATCTGCAGTAGAGATGGATGAGGATGACGACGAATAAAATTCGTTTAGTACCATTATAAAAAGATTAAAAAATCGCGGGCTTTGTCCCGCGATTTTTTGTAGTAAAATATAGTTCGAGACCTTTACACGAGTCGGATAACGATTAAAAATGGTTGAAATTTCACCCGAATTTTCTTCGTCATCGACTCGTGCAAAGGTCTCAATTCATCCTTAATTGAATAAAAACACGGCAAAAAAGTAGAATGGATTCATTATTTCGTATTGCAATAGATGCCATGAGTGGTGACAACGGTCTTCAGGCTGTTGTTCCTGCGGCTGTGATGTTCTTAAAAGAACACAATGATACCGTCTTAATTCTAGTGGGTGATGAAGCTCAATTAAAAGCCGAACTAGAAAATCAAAAACAAGCCAATAATGATCGAATAATCATTCAACATGCGACCCAAGTGGTCACCATGGATGAGTCAGCTGCGCTTGCGCTTAGAGGAAAGAAAGATTCATCAATGCGCGTGGCTATTAACCTTGTCAAAAACGGCGATGCTGATGCCGCCGTGAGTGCGGGTAATACAGGCGCGCTAATGGCAACGGGGCGCTTTGTATTACGAATGTTGCCTGGCATTGATCGCCCTGCGATTTGTACGGCTATTCCTAGTGTTAATGGGCATACCTATATGCTTGACCTAGGCGCAAATATTGATTCAACCTCTGAACATCTTTATCAGTTTGCAATAATGGGTTCTGAACTTGCCAGTGCCATTGATGGTACACCTAATCCAAAAGTTGGATTATTGAATATTGGATCAGAAGATTTAAAAGGAAATGAGCAGGTCAAAGCGGCGCATAAAACCTTGCAAAATGGTGAGTTTAACTACATTGGCTTTGTCGAAGGTAATGATATTTATCATGGTGATGTTGATGTTGTGGTATGTGATGGTTTTGTAGGTAATGTCGCTTTAAAAACATCTGAAGGTTTGGCTAAAATGCTTTCTCAGGAATTAAAAGCAGGCTATACAAAAAATATTTTCACAAAAATAGCGGCTTTAATTTCTTATCCTGTTTTGAAAGCTTTTCGACATCGTTTCGATCATAGGCGTTATAATGGAGCGAGTTTTTTGGGACTAAAAGGAATCGTGATTAAAAGTCATGGCGGGGCGGATGATGTGGCTTTTGCTAATGCCATTGCTATTGCCAGAAAAGCAGTAAAAGAAAATGTCCCACAACATATTGAAGAGCACCTGCAAAAGCATCTAGTCGATTAGATTATTCGTTTGTATATCTGGCTCGTAAAAAAG
>CAYTRF010000271.1:0-2955 GCA_964440065.1 uncultured Cocleimonas sp.
TGGAAAGTTTTCATCTCCTTTATCTTTTAAAATAACAACAAACTATGCTTACTTTATTGATAGTTGGGAGTTGTCAGTCTACGACTCAGCAGATGCTGACTTGATAAAGCCCTTAAAGGTATTAATAGGGAGAAACTTAAAGAGTGGCCGTCTTATAAAATGGGATGGTACATTAGATTCTGGTGAAAACCTAAAAGCAGGTGATAAGCTTAAGTATGTTTTAAAAGTTCGAGATAAAGACGGGCATTTAGATGAAACATACGCACAAGAATTACAACTAAAAGGCCCTAATCGGAATTTCAAAACTGAAAATACGCTAGATACTAGAAATAATGTCAGTGACATAATTGAAAGTTTAGCAAAACAGACGATTCCACTTCATGGCTCACGCGTTAGAATATTCGGCCGAGATATATCACCAGATACTAAACTTAGTATTAGTGGCGAAAAAATTAGCCTTGTTGATAATAAATTTATTACTGAAAATATATTACCCTCAGGTGATCATAACTTTAATATCGAAGTAACAGAAAACGGTAATGATACCTACCATGAATCCTTAGATGTTCACCTAAAAGATAAATATATGTTCATGGTGGCTCTTGCGGATGTCACCGTTGGCGAAGGTAAAGTTACAGGAAATATCGAAAGTTTAAGTGATGGAGACAAGCACTTAGATGGTGATATTTTTGTCGATGGTAGAATTGCTTTCTACTTAAAAGGAAAAATCAAAGGTAAGTACTTAGTAACCGCCCAAATGGATACAGGTACAGCGCCTATTGAAGAATTATTTGACGATATTCACAAGAAAGACCCACAAAGCTTATTTCGTCGGCTTGATCCTGATAAGTACTACCCAGTTTATGGTGACGACTCAACATTAATTGATGACACCAATAGCCAAGGCAAGATGTTTGTAAGGGTTGATTGGGACAAGTCTCGTGCTATTTGGGGCAACTACAATACTGACTTTACAGGGACTGAACTTAGCTCGTTTAATCGTAGTCTTTACGGCGCAAAAATCAGTCATAAGAGCCTTAAAACCACCACAGATGGTGATCATAAAACGGATGTCACCGTATTTGCATCAGAAGCACAAAGTGCATTTCGTCATAATCAATTCTTAGGCACAGGTGGAAGTCTATACTACTTAAAAGACGCCGATATTGTCGATGGTTCTGAGAAAGTTTGGATCGAAATCCGTGAACGAGGTAGTGATCGAGCGGTTCGAACCATCGTGATGGAAGAGGGACGTGATTACGAAATTGATGACTTTCAAGGTCGACTTATTTTACACCGTCCGTTACTCCAGATCGCGGAACAATCCGGTCCATCTTTAGTAAAAGATAATCCTCTTGATGGTGATCAAGTCTTCCTTATGGTGGATTATGAATACGTGCCGAATGATTTTGATAGCAATAATGCGTCCTTCGGTGCTCGCGGTAAAGTTTGGATAAATGACCACTTTGCCGTCGGTGCAACCTATGCCCACGATAATCACGATAACAAAAATGAGAGTTTTGATATGCGTGGTGTAGATTTCACCTTTAAAAAGAGTAAAGGTACTTATATAAAGGCCGAATACGCTGAAACTGAATCAGTCCAAAGCAGTGGTAGCTTCTTATCAGATGATGGGGGTCTAAACTTTAGTGATTTTAGTGATAACACGGCAGCAACTAATATTGAAGGTAGTGCCTATAGTTTAGAAGCACGAGCTGATTTAAATGACATTATCAGCCTAAGTGGGTCAATTGGAGCTTGGTTTAAAAAACGTGATGATGGTTTTTCAACCTCACGTTTTAATAACGTAGCAGATACCACAGAGTATGGTTTTGAAAGCGTAGTAAACGTAAATGATAAGCTCGATATTTTAGCCAAAGCAACATCAGTAGATAGAGAAACCATTAGCAAGTTCATCACGGCAAGTCTTCAAGGTGATTACAAGGTCAGTGATAAAGTCACATTAAGTGCTGAGATTCGCCACGTAAAAGAAGAAGATTACGTTGATAGTTCAAAAGATGGCGAAGGAACATTAGGTGCCTTTAAAATCGGTTACGATATTAATAATGATGTGAATGTTTATGGCATCGCACAGGGAACCCTTGAAAAAACAGGTGACTATCAAGACAATGATTTATTCACTGTCGGCATAAAAGCAAAAATTAATAAAAAGTTAGACATCAATGCAGAACTAAGCACAGGAGATCGTGGTGATTCAGCTCTTTTAGGTGCCAACTATCGCATGAGTGATGACTTTAGTCTCTACACCAACTATACGCTTTCAACTGATAGGACAGATGGCAAACGCAGTACCTATACAATAGGTCAACGCAAATCAGTGACTAATCGACTAAAATTTTATACAGAACATCAGTTTACTCACCAAAAAAGAGAGTCAGGAATAGGCCATACCTTTGGACTTGATTATAATGTGAATAAAAGAGTCACAGCCACAGCCTCTGTGCAAACGGCTCGAATCAATAAGGTTGATAGTGGTTTAACCGATCGTGATGCCTTCTCTGTAGGATTAAATTACAAGTGGAATAAAACAGATGCCAGTACGCGTTTAGAATATCGTCGTGACAAAGGTTCAGAAGAAAATACGGAACAATGGGTAAGCACGAATAAAATAAACTATCGTGTAAACCCATCTTTGAGACTACAAGGAAAATTAAATTACTCAGAGACCTTTGATAAAATCGGACATAACCGAAATGCAACTTTCACAGAAGCAGCGATAGGTTTTGCGTTACGACCTGTTCAGCATGACAAACTAAATATCTTAGGACGCTTGAGTTATTTATATGACTTACGACCCCTTTCTCAAACCCTTATCTTACCTGATGAAAGAATGTTTATTGCAAGCTTAGAATCAAGTTATCAACTTAATGATAAATGGGAAATTGGCGGCAAATTAGCACATAAAGCCGGTGAAATCCGCGATGATAGAGATGC
>CAYTRF010000272.1:0-2092 GCA_964440065.1 uncultured Cocleimonas sp.
ATCAGTTAAGATATGAGCTGCTTCATTAAGAAATACATCTATATCTTTCTTTTTAGTGAAGATATCATCACTTTTCTTTTCCTGCGCATCCCGTAGTTCTTTCATGGTTTTATAAGCAGGCAAGCCATTAGCAACTTGTAATTTATTCTCTAGAATTAATAGCTCTTTATTAAATAGCTCACGTTTAGCTTTGCGTTTGTTTAAGTTAAGTGACACGATTTTCTCATTGCCCGCTTTAACTAATAATTTCAGGCGTTCAACAGTTGTCACGTATTTTGGCGTAGCTAGGCGGCGTTTAATTGATTTTACTTTAGCTGATTGTATGGAGCTTAAGCCAAAAGCATTACTGAATATTTTGTGCTGAGTTTCTTTTAAGTGTCTAAAAGGTAGCGCATTTTTATAAGCACGTTCGCCTAACTCAGCATCAATTTTAGGTAAGTCCCAAGAAATATCTGGCACCACCCCTTTGTGCTGTGTGCTGTCACCATTAATACGGAAAAATTGAGCGGTAGTGATTTTTAGTTGCCCCAAAGGCTTATCAAATGATTTACGCGTGTAAGAGCTTAGGGGTAATACGGTCTGTACCGTTCCTTTGCCAAAAGTCGTTTCACCTATGATGATACCGCGTTTGTAATCTTGTATCGCTCCTGCAAATATTTCAGAAGCTGATGCACTGCCTTTATCAATCATTACCGCCATCGGGCCATTGTAAAGCACACCAGAATCATTATCGCGCAATATATCGGTACGGCCAGTCGTGTCATTAATTTGTACTACTGGCCCGGTATCAATGAACAACCCTGTTAACGATACAACCTCACTTAAAGAGCCTCCACCGTTACTACGTAAATCAATGATAAGTTCTTCTATACCTTCATTTTTTAACTCAATAAGTAGTTTTTTAACATCACGAGTAGTTCCCGCATAATCAATATCGCCACGGTTGCGCGCTTTAAAGTCGATATAAAATGAACGAAGATCAATCACGCCCACTTTTACTTTTTTAGTACCCGTTGAGGTTGGCTTCTCAATTTCGATAATGCGTTTGCTAGCGGCTTGATGTTCTAGTTTGATTTTATCGCGAACAATGGTAACCGTTTCAGTTTTGCCACTTAATCCAGTCTCGTGAGGAAGAACTGATAGCACGACTGTGCTGCCTTTTTTACCACGGATGATATTAACCACATCCATTAAACGCCAACCCACAATGTCTTTTACCGATTCTTTATTGTTTTGGCCGACGCCGATAATTCGATCACCAGCTGATATTTTCCCCGATAAATCAGCAGGGCCACCCGGGACTACACTAATGATTTTGGTATGGTCTTCATCGGTTCTTAATACCGCTCCAATACCACTTAAAGAGAGACTCATTTGAATATCAAATTGCTCCGAAGAACGTGGTGATAAATAAGAAGTATGTGGTTCAATCGCGCCAGCGTAGGCATTGGTGATGGTTTGGAAAAGCTCATTGGTTTTAATTTGCTTGCTACGTTTGGCCAGATTTAAATAGCGCTTTTTAAGGCTCTTAACCACCTCATCTGGTTTTTTATCAGAAAGAAGTTGATTGATATAGTTATTCTTAATTCGCTTTAGCCAAAGTACATCTAAGGCTTGTTTATCTTTCGCCCATGCAACATCTTCACGATCTAATATATAGGTTTCATTGGTGTTCAGATCAAGTTTGGTTTCTATCATCTTTACTGCGTAGTCAGAGCGCTCTTTAACACGTTGTTGATAGATTTTAAAAATATTAACAGCGACTTCCGTTTTGCCTTCATTGATATAGTCATCAAACTTTTCACGGTGCTTGTCAAATTGATTGATATCATTTTGGGTGAAATAGACTTTTCCTGAATCCAGTTGGTCAATGTATTGATCTAAAATTTTGGATGAAAAGCTATCATTTAATTCAAACTTTTTATAATGAAAGCGTTTCAACATATTGTTGATCAGTTTTAACTCAAAAGAATGCCGAGGTGTTAGGTGATCTATCGGCTTGCTTTGTAGCGCACTGTTTTTTAGCGTATTGCTTTGAGCTGAAACCGCCTCTTTAGCATTCGCCTCATCAATGAGACCACCTGCGGGAGTC
>CAYTRF010000272.1:2102-2945 GCA_964440065.1 uncultured Cocleimonas sp.
AAACAGCCGACTAAGCTTGTTCCAATAGCAATGGAAAGTAATGAAGATCTAAAAAAACGTAAGTAAATTTTATTTGTCATATTTTGTTATTACGAAATTAATTTAAGTAATTTGATATTTGCGGTGGACTATAACATCCGTCCTTAAAAAAAACTATTTGAAGTAAAATTATGGGGTCAAATCGTACACTATCAAGCATGCTTGTGCTGTCTTTTATTGGCGATGCCAGCACGTTTGATTTTTTTCTTACCTAAAAGTAACTCCAGTGATCCTTTTTGTTGTGATCGATTAAAGTCGCTTTGTAATGATTCTTTAGCGATATCCACGGGAATCCCTAAATCAGAGGTTAATACGTTGAAAAGTAATTTATAGAGGCGTGGTAGAGCAATTTTCCAGGTACTTCCAGCTTGTTCATAAAGTGCATCGGATAAACGTAAGAATCGAAAGAAGGCAGAGGTTTGATTCGGTGCTGATTTTTCATCCACTATCAGTTGAGTGGTGTGATGAAAGCGTCCTGAATTAGCAATCATATCCCAATAGCGTGCAAATCTTTTTACGCGTTGAAAAGTAATAAAGTCGATGGTGCTAGTACTCACCACCGAATAGGGAGCTTCGCTACTGTAATTCATTTGGTATTTTTGGGTATGTCGATTAATGGGTGCACCACGTAAGCGTTTGAGTATGCCAAGTTGAATTTCTTGCGGACTTAACACGACTAATTGATCAAAACTCGATGCAAAATTTTCTAATGTATCACTGGGTAGACCAAAAATTAAATCAGCATGAATATGTGCGCCTGTAAATTCTCTTAACCAAAGTAAATTCTCTTTGGTTTTTTCATTG
>CAYTRF010000273.1:0-2943 GCA_964440065.1 uncultured Cocleimonas sp.
AACTCCCGACCCCGACCTTGGCAAGGTCGTGCTCTACCAGCTGAGCTATTCCCGCTTCGTATCATCAAAAGCTCATGCCAATAGAGCTCTCTCAACGAGGCGCGTATATTAAGTCTCGTAACGGATACTGTCAAGTATCTGTGGATGAAATTTACTTATTTTTTGAATTTATTTATTAAAGCTAATAAACCATTTTCATCGTCTATTTCTAAACCAAGTGCTTGTGCTTTAGTCAGTTTCGAACCCGCTTTTTCACCTGCGAATACTTTACTGGTTTTCTTCGAGACGCTACCGCTAACTTTTGCGCCTAGCGCTTCAAGTTGCGCCTTAGCATCATTACGGTTTAGTTGTTGCAAACTACCTGTCAGTACAAAAGTTTGACCTGCTAGTGGCAAGCTCTCATCGTTAGCCTGCCCCTCTGGTGCCTGTGGTTGAATACCTGCACTTAAGAGTGATTCAATGACTTCAATATTATGTGATTGCTTAAAAAAGTGAACAAGATGTTGAGCAACGATTGGGCCAATGTCATCAACGCTCTGTAGTGCCTCTTCATCAGCTTGTTTGATTTTATCTAAAGAGCGAAAGTGATTTGCCAATGATTTAGCGGTAGTTTCACCCACCTCTCGTATGCCAAGAGCGTAAATAAATCGAGCCAATATGGGTGTTTTACTCTTCTCTAATGCCTTGACTAGATTATTAGCAGACTTCTCTCCCATACGTTCTAGTTTTTCTAATTGTTCTGTACTTAGGGTATATAAGTCTCCTACATTTTCAATGAGTTTTTCATCAAAGAGTTGTTCAACTAACTTATCGCCTAAACCATCAATATCCAACGCTTTGCGTGAGGCAAAATGCTTTATGGCTTGCTTGCGTTGTGCGGGGCAAAACAAACCACCAGTACAACGTGATACCGCTTCACCTTCGATTCGTTCTACAGCGGAGCTACAAATGGGACAGTTCTCCAACATATAAATTTGTTGCGTATTATCTGGGCGTTTTGAAGGTACTATACGCGCCACTTCTGGGATGACATCCCCTGCTCTTCTAACGATGACGGTATCACCAATACGAACATCTTTACGGCGGATTTCATCCATATTGTGTAAAGTTGCATTAGTTACTGTCACTCCGCCGACAAAAACTGGCTCTAGGCGCGCTACAGGAGTTAAAGCACCCGTGCGTCCAACTTGGAAGTCAACCCCCTTAACTAGGGTCATTTCCTCTTGTGCGGGAAATTTATGGGCGATTGCCCAACGCGGTGCTCGGCTCACAAAGCCCAACTGCTTTTGTAAATTCAGTTGATTAACTTTGTAAACCACACCGTCTATTTCATAAGCCAAGCTTTGACGCTTTTCACCAAGTTTTTGATAGTATTTTAAACAACCAGAAGCACCCTGCACTACTTTAATATCAGGGCAGATTCTAAAGCCCCATGACGCTAACTGTGTCATTGCTTCACTGTGGGTCGACGGGATTTCAACTCCTTCGACCATGCCCGTTGCATAACAATACATAGCAAGATTTCGAGAAGCTGTTATTCGTGAATCGAGTTGACGCAAACTGCCTGCGGCAGCATTCCGCGGATTTACAAAGGTTTTTTCATCATTCTCACGCGCTTTGCGGTTAACTTCTTCAAAAGATGCTTTTGGCATATACACTTCACCTCGAACTTCGAGGCGTGTCGGTATATTCTCACCCATGAGTTTTAATGGAACAGAATTGACGGTACGAATGTTTTCAGTAATATTCTCTCCAGTTTCACCATCACCACGCGTTGCGCCTTGAACAAAGACACCATTTTCATAAAGTAAGCTAACGGCTAAACCATCTAATTTTGGTTCCGCGGTGTATTCAAGAGCCGTTAAGGAATCTGTTGACTCATCTTCTGACATTAACATTTTAATCAAGCGTTTCTCAAACGCTTCGACTTCATCATCAGAAAATGCATTGCCCAGCGAGAGCATTCGCTCAATGTGGATGACTTGTGTAAAAGCATCAAGCGGCTTTACCCCTACTCTTTGCGTGGGAGATTCTGGGTTTAAAGCTTCTGGGTACTGCTCTTCAATTTGTTGTAATTCATGGAGTAATTTATCGTACTCGCTATCAGGGATTTCAGGGTCATCCATAACATAATAGCGGTGATTATGATGATGTAGAGATTGATGTAATTCACTAATACGCTGTTGTATTTGGGACGAAACCCTAGTATTCACCACATTTAATCCGTTATTTTGACCGTTTCTACTGTTCATTATTTAATACTATTTGTTTTTTTGATTAAATACTATTTTTGTCTGAATCTATAAATGAAATTGGATAATAAAATCATTTATTTACCCATGTAGAAAATCATGTACAATAACGCGCGTAAAATCGGCACTAATTAGGACATCTAAAAACATGACAAAGGCTACAACAACATCTATTACACGTAAATCAGCTCTCCCTGTTGATGGGATTGAGCCCTACGTGGCAAAGAAAAATGAAGAGTACATGAATGAAGACCAACGTGCTCATTTTAGAGGGATTCTAATGGCTTGGAAGAAGTCATTAATGGAAGAAGTTGATCGCACCATGGATCACATGCAAGAAGAAGCGAGTAGCTTTTCTGATCCTGCTGATCGCGCCACACAAGAAGAAGAGTTTACCTTAGAGTTGCGCGCTCGTGACAGAGAACGAAAGTTAGTGCGTAAAATTGATAAAACAATTATCCGTGTTGATGCTGATGATTACGGTTATTGCGATGCTTGCGGAATTGAAATTGGCCTGCAACGCTTAGAAGTTCGTCCAACGGCTGAAATGTGTATTGATTGTAAAACCACTGAAGAAATTAAAGAAAAACAAATCGCTTAAGCTCTAAGAGACCTTTGCACGAATCAGGTGACGAGTAAAAATGGTTGAAATTCCACTGCTTTTCGTTAGAAAACTTGCTAATAACCCGTT
>CAYTRF010000274.1:0-2939 GCA_964440065.1 uncultured Cocleimonas sp.
AGCAGTGAATTTTTAGTCATTTTTACTCGTCATCTGATTCGTGCAAAGGTCTCTATTTACTAAATTTAATCAAAGGAGATAGCTTGTGGATGCAATAGATACGATAAAGATACTGGGTAGTTTATTAGGTAATGGAGCCCTTTCAAAAGGCTCTGGTGGAAATGTATTAGGTAGTATTTTAGGTTCTGCTCTAGGCGGTTCACAAAACCAACAAACCCAAGGCGGTGGTGTTTTAGGTGATATTTTAGGTGGTCTCATCAGCGGCGGACAACGCAATACACAAGGCGGAGGCATGGGTGATCTACTGGGTGGATTGCTGGGTGGTGGCGCACGCCAACAACCTCAAGCAGGTGGTGGTTTAGGTGATTTATTGGGTAGTTTAGTTGGTGGCGGACAACAACGACAAGCTCCTTCTGGCGGCGGCATGGGCGATCTGTTAGGAAGCCTCCTTGGTGGCGGTCAACAAAACAACGGTGGCATGGGCGGTGCAGGTGGTTTAGGCGGCCTACTTAGTGGTGCGCTCACCAAATACGCACAAGCACAAAATGCCGATGCACCAACACAAAACCATGACAACTGTGATCACCTACCTATGGGTGTAGATAGCGCACAAGCATCTGATCAAGCCACACTCATTATTCGCGCTATGATCAATGCAGCGAAATCTGATGGTAGTATCGATGAAGCCGAGCAAGAAAAAATCATTGGTAAACTAGGTGATGTCTCTCAAGCAGAAGCAGATTTTGTACGTAATGAATTTCGTGCGCGTTTAAATGTACAAGAATTTGTTCAAAGCATTCCTAGAGGCATGGAACAACAAATTTACGCTGTATCATTAATGGCTATTGATCTAGATACCAATAAAGAAGCACGTTATTTAGGTGAACTAGCTGATGGTTTAGGCATTCAGCATCAACTAGCGAATCAAATACATGATCAGTTAGGTGCGCCTCAGATTTTTAGTTAAATAAAGCTAATTATCATTTTAAAAAATGCGGCCAAATTGGTCGCATTTTTTGTTTAAGCCTACTACACTTTTTAGGATATTTTTTCTTGGATAAGACATGAACGATGATATTGTAATCATTGCTGCAGGACGTACAGCAGTGGGTAATTTTGGAGGAGCACTCGCCAGTGTTTCCGCATCGACTCTTGGCGCTAATGTCATTTCAGGCTTAGTCAAAAAAACAGGAATAAACCCAAGCTCAGTCGATGAAGTCATAATGGGCCACGTTCTTACCGCAGGTTTAGGTCAAAACACCGCAAGACAAGCGAGCATCGAAGCGGGCTTACCCGAATCAGTACCTGCCATGACCATTAATAAAGTGTGCGGCAGTGGCTTAAAAGCCGTGCAACTAGCCTATCAAGCTATTGCTTGCGGTGATGCCGAGATTATAATTGCAGGTGGGCAGGAGAATATGAGCGCATCTCCACACGTTCTTCCTAATTCTAGAAATGGTCAGAAAATGATGGACTGGAAACTAAAAGACACCATGATTAGCGATGGATTATGGGATGCCTTTAATGATTATCATATGGGTGTAACCGCCGAAAATATCGCAAAAAAATATAATATCAGTCGTGAAAGTCAGGATGCATTCGCTGCTAACTCACAACAAAAAGCAGAGGCGGCTCAAAATGCCAATAGGTTTCAAGATGAGATTATTCCTATCCAAATTCCACAGCGAAAATCTGACCCTATCATTTTTGCAAGAGATGAGTTTCCTCGCCATGGAACCATAGCTGATGGTTTAGCTAAATTACATCCAGCCTTCTCTAAAGAAGGTAGCGTAACAGCTGGAAATTCCTCAGGAATAAATGATGGCGCCGCCGCTGTGATAGTAACCACTCGCTCAAATGCTGACAAGCTAGGCTTAAAGCCCATGGCACGCATTGTCTCCTATGCATCAACAGGTGTTGATCCAAAAATCATGGGGACAGGGCCAATATCCGCTAGTCAAAAATGTTTAGAAAAAGCTGACTGGAAAGTATCTGACCTGGATTTAATCGAAGCCAATGAAGCCTTTGCCGCTCAAGCCATGTCGGTAAATCAAGACATGAAATGGGATAAAGATAAAATTAATGTGAATGGCGGAGCGATTGCCATCGGCCATCCTATTGGTGCATCAGGTGCACGCATACTCGTTACCCTACTCCATGAAATGCAACGTCGTGATGCTAAAAAAGGACTAGCTACCTTGTGTATTGGCGGTGGAATGGGTATTGCATTAGCCGTTGAGCGTGATTAGTCTACTTTTATTATAAAAAAGTACACCCCCCCACTTATTGATGATTTTTTATCTCACTACTTCGCTATTTTTCTACGCCTAGACGATTGTAATAAAAATAAAGACAGTGACGAAAGTAATCCCACAAGACCCAAACTACCACCTCCAGAACTACCAGAGTCAGATGGTGTGGTAGGGGTAGCTGTTGAGCCGGCATTAACGGTTATATTCACTGTAGCAGTATCATTACAACCATTGTTATCCGTTAATGTATAACTAAATGAATCCGCACCAGTAAAATCAATCGCTGGGGTATAAACAAAGGTTCCATCATTATTATTGGTAATGCTAATGCCATTGACAGAATTAGCATCTGCAGTTGATACCGATAAAGTATCCCCATCTGTATCACTATCGTTAGCAAGTACCGAAGGAATATTTAAGATTGTATTCTGAACCGTACTGGCACTATCATCTAAAGCAATACAAGTTTCAGCAGCAATAATCCTAGCCGAGTTTGTGGTAATAAATATTTCAGGGTCAACATAACCTAAAAAATCCGTACATTGCACTGTGGGTGTATAAGCTTGAAAACTAGGAACTTGCGAATTAATGCCGAAGTGTAAATGCGGAATTGAATTATTGTTTGATATAAACGATCCGACCTCTGCAATTTTTTCACCTGCTTTAACCGTATCACCCACGTTAAAA
>CAYTRF010000275.1:0-2935 GCA_964440065.1 uncultured Cocleimonas sp.
ATGCATCAACTTGGTATATTCTCATTGTTCTTCTCCTTTATTTTTCTAACATCTGCATTTTACGCGTCACCCAAATGGCAATAACAACAGCGAAAGCAAACAGATATGTTCTAAAATTAACCGCTTCACCCAATAGTATTATTGCAGCAATAATACTAAAAAATGGTTGTAATAATTGCGTTTGGCTTACTCTAGCTATGCCGCCTAAGACCAAACCTTTATACCAGAGGAAAAAACCAAATAGCTGACTTATCAAAGCTAGATAAAAGAAACCTAACCAACTTGTTGTAGAAATAGCGGTAAAAATTTCTGGCATTACCCAATAGGCACCAAACAATGAAAAAGGAAAACCAATCACATTCACCCAACAAATGACCTGCCAACCACCCATTTCTTTGGCGATAGTCCCGCCCATAGCATAACCCAGTGCGCCTAAAATACTGGCTATTACTAAATAGACATCACCAACATGAAATGCCATTCCACCTTGTAATAAAGAATAAATGACTACTAGTAAAGCTCCGATTATAGCGGCTATCCAAAAACCTAAACTGGGTCGCTCATTTGAAATTAATACGGCAAAAACTGCTGTCATAAGAGGCAATAACCCTATCACTACACTTCCGTGTGATGCTGGCACGGTTTGCATTGCTAAAGCAGTAAAAATGGGGAAACCTGCGATAACACCTATGGCGGTAATCAACAATCTCTTCAACTGGCCTCTATTAGGAAATGATTGCTTAAATAGAAATAACAGAATGATGGCGGGTATTGCCGCAATAACTGAGCGACCTAGACCGATGAAAATAGGATCAAAGTAAGGTGTAATTAAGCGGGTAACAGGCAACGTTAATGAAAAAACGATGACTCCTGCTAAGCCGAGCAGCATGCCTTTATTTATTTGGTGTTGTTGCTCTAATTCATTCATAAGTGACTCATCATTTAATGCCAATAATTACTTGCAAAAAACTATACCCTTGTGTCATATTAGAGTACAGATTCAATTATTTATTATTGATACAGTACAGTTTGAATTTTATAAAACTGTACTGTTTATTTTGAGGTAATTTAATGCCTACTCTTTATCAAAAAGTAGCCGATTACATTAGTGATCAAATACGAACAGGTTTATTACAAACAGGCGAAAAAATCCCGTCAGTTCGCCAATGCTCTGTCGAAATGGGCTTGAGTATATCCACGGTCATTCGTGGTTATGAGCTTTTGCAGGATCAAATGATGATTGAGCCGCGCCCCCAATCAGGTTTTTATGTACGAGCACAGTTTGAGCGCAGCCCACCACCTGAAATTAGTCAACCTGATTTAAAACCATCTGAAGTTAATCTGAATGCATTAGCGGTGCGTTTATTACAAACCACTCAAGATAAAAATGTGATTCAACTTGGCACTGCCCCACCCCATACCAATGTACCTTCAGTAAAGTTAATTAATCGTATTATGACTAAGGTAATTAAGGACGACACACTGAGTGGAGTAATTGCAGATTATGACCCGCCACCCGGTAACAAAAACCTAAGGCGACAAATTGCACGGCGTATGATAAATGCAGGGGTGAATATAAGCCCAAATGAAATTGTTATCACAACAGGTTGTCAGGAGGCTATGACCTTGTGTTTACGCGCGGTAACTAAGTTTGGCGATACTGTGGTGGTTGAATCACCTAGCTATTTTGGCACTTTAAAAGCCATCGAATCACTAGGTTTAAAGGCATTAGAAATACCCACCGACGCTGAAAATGGAATGAGCTTATCAGCTCTGCAACTTGCGATACGTGAATGGCAGGTAAGTGCCTGTATATTAACGCCCAACTTTAGCAATCCACTTGGGTATTGCATGAGCGATAAGAATAAGCTCGAATTACGCTCACTTTTAAAACAAGCGAACATTCCTATAATCGAAGATGATATTTATGCCGAGCTTAGTTACAGCGCACAACGACCAAAAGCGATTAAAGCTTTTGATGAAATTGGTGATGAGAGCAATGTATTGCTCTGCTCTTCTCTTTCTAAATCACTATCGCCAGGGTTACGCATCGGCTGGGCAATTCCAGGTCGTTGGTTAGACCAAGTTACTCAACTCAAGGTGAGCAATAGCATGGCAGGGGCAACTTTACCTGCACTGACTGCTGCACGCTATCTTGAACAAGGTATTTTTGATCGTCACTTGCGCCAAATGCGTCGCTATTACAAAGAGCAACGTGATTACTTTTTGCAGCTTACAACAAAACACTTCCCTAAAAATATTCGCCTCACACATCCAGAGGGTGGTTATGTCATCTGGATTGAACTAAGCAAAGGCTTTGATAGCATGCGCCTTTTTAAACAGGCTCAAAAAGAAAAAATCAGTATTGCACCAGGACCTTTATTTTCGGTTAGTGGGCAATATCAAAACTTCATCAGAATCAATTACGGCAAGGCTTCAAAAGAACAACTAGAGGAAGCAGTCATCGTTTTAGGGCGATTAATTAACTCGGCGTAAACACTAGTTTCCATCTATCAGTTAGGTTTGTTGCGCCTTTAGCTTTCTTATATTATCTCTTTAAT
This sequence comes from uncultured Cocleimonas sp., assembly GCA_964440065.1. Lineage (GTDB taxonomy): Bacteria > Pseudomonadota > Gammaproteobacteria > Thiotrichales > Thiotrichaceae > Cocleimonas. The sequence goes on from CAYTRF010000275.1 coordinate 2,562, forward strand.
AAAAACAATTTAAGACCTATATGAAGCTATATCTTATTATTTCACTCGCGCTGTTTACAAGTTCACTCGTTGCTGATGAATTTGTGGAGAGTACCGTTAACAAAGAGGTTTTTAGTTTTAAGTCAAAAAGCGGGACGCCTGTATTTACTGATACGAAACCACAAAATCATCCGTTCAAATCGCAAATAATTAAAACGAAAAAAACGCGTGAGGAGGTCAGTAGCACTGACAGACCCACAGTAAATATCATCAATAATTCCAAGATAACGCGCAATACCACGACCATAATCCATCAATATGGCGCAAGGTCAAATAGCAAAAACAAACGAAAAGTGAGAAAAGGGCGCTGTAAATACTTTAAGCGCAAACTTGAA
>CAYTRF010000276.1:0-2930 GCA_964440065.1 uncultured Cocleimonas sp.
AGCTAGCGAAAGCCATTATTATGATTATATCCTGAGACCTTTGCACAGTCAGCTGACGAGTAAAAATAGTTAAAATTTCACTGCTTTTTGTTAGAAAACTTACTCATAATGCGTTATTAATTGCGTTTCCTGCCTTAATAAGTGTGATTTTCCTGTATGTTTCTTACTGCCACTGACTCGTGCAAAAGTCTCATTCTATCAGTTTATTAATGCATACATAAAAAAGGGCAACTCAATGAGTTGCCCTTTTATCAAGTGTTATGAGTATCTATGTTACTCAATACCACCGTCCATTTCATCTTGCCATTTCTTTAACTCATCCCACTTATCTGCGGCTGCAAGCTTTGCTTGTTTTGGCCATGTTTTTGGAACCATTGCGCCAAATTTACCGTCCGATTCATCAAGAACTTTTTGTACTGCTTTAATAGTAGACTTACCAAGGTCAGCATAAGTAGCAATACCTGCAGCAGTTAATGCTTCAGCAGCTTTAGGTCCGATACCTTCGATTTTAGTTAAATCATCAGAAGCTGACTTTTTAGTAGTCTTCTTAGCTGCTGCCTTCTTAGGAGCTGCTTTCTTTGTTTCAGTTTTCTTTTCAGCGGGTTTCTTCGCAGTCGTTTCCTTAGCAGGAGTCTTTTTAGCAACCGCTTTTTTTGCTTCGGTAGTTTTAGTGGTTGCTGTCTTTTTAGCTGCTGGCTTTGCTACGGCTTTCTTCGCAGCAGTTTTTGGCTTAGCTTTTACAGACGTATCAGTAGCAGACGTATCAGCTGTTTTAGGCTCCATTACTCTTTCAGGAGAACCTTTACCATTAATGTTTTGGATTTGAACTTGAGTATAGTTCTGGCGGTGACCTGTGCGTTTTTGATGATGCTTACGACGTCTGAATTTGATGATTTCAACTTTCTTAGCACGACCATGTGCAATGACAGTTGCGGCAACTTTTGCACTTGCAATTGTTGGCGTACCGACAGTGATTTTGTCACCATCTGAAATCATTAATACTTCTTCAAAATTAACTGATGCACCAACTTCTGCTTTCAGTGTTTCTACTTTTAGAACGTCTCCAGGCATAACACGGTATTGTTTACCACCTGTTTTAATTACTGCGTACATTTTATTCTTCCTTCGAATACGAGTTTATAAGGGTGTTTATCTAAGCTAAGAGGTCTAGCATAGGCGCGCGATTAGACGTGATTAGAGAGGATTTGTCAAGCATTAATCAACACAAAAAGCGATTGGCTTGAGTGAGTATTTTAAGGTGATGGTTTATAGATAGTTACCGCCACAAAAGAACAAGGTCAATAACAATATTATTGACCTTGAAGTGTCTTTTTTCAGGAGGATTTTAGCGTGCTAATTCTGGATTTGATTTTTTTATTACCGTCGTTTTTGCTACATTATTAACTGATAATGGTTTATTTTTTTGGGCAAGGTTCTGTAATTCTTGATTTTTTTGTTGTAACTCTAGTTCTAAAATATTTAACATATCCTGTTTAGTATTTTGTTGTTTTTGAAGTTCTGCTATTTCTCTTTGTTTTGAATGATCAGAATCTTGTTTGCTTTCAATTAAGTTTTGTTGTTCATGCTCAAGGTGTAATATTTCTTTTTGTAATGAATAGTACAGCGTTTTCAATTGATTGAGGTTTTGATATTTTGTATCTTCTAATTGAGAATTATGATCACGTTTTTGCTGTTGTGTGGCAAGTAATTCTTTAATTTCATTTCGCACCGATGATTTAGCTTGTGTCACGTCTTTCTCTTTTTCAATGAGTAGCATTTCATCTTTAACAAAGCTTTCTAAGTCGTTTTCTGCTTGAGCTATTTGATCTTTTAGTTTTTCTATTCGTTGTTTTTTACGATCTTGCTGCTTAATTTTTTTATTTAATTCTTCTCTAGCAACTTGTTGAAATTCATCGAGTTCAGTTAATGACGCCTGTATCTGTGTCAATTCTTTGGTATTACTTTCTTCAATTTCAACATTAACTAGCTCAAGCTGCTTAAGTTCATTTTGTGTCGTGATTCTGTTTGTCTCAGCATCTTCTAAATCTTGTTTTTTCTTGTTTTGAAGATCTGTGTTTTGAGTAACTTGACTATTATATTTTGAAGTCGTGAGTTTAGCTTCTTGTTGTATCAGCTGATAATGATGAGTTTGTTGAGAAGCCGCTTCAATAAATAGTTTTTGGCGCTCTGAAATCTGTTTAATTTCCTGTTCGATTACTTGCTTTTTAAGCATCAACTGTTTTTGAGCTTCTCTTTCTAATTCTTCACGTACTGCCAAATATTCAGTTGAAACTGTTTTTGAGTTTTTCACTTTTTTCAGTGTGTCGAATGTTTTTTCAACATTGCTTTTTACTTTGCTCTTTATTTTAGGTGTTTTTATAGGTATTGTTTTGTGCGCTACTGGATTTTTTGTTTCCAAACGATCAATATTTTCTTTTAAAATAATGTCGAGTTCATTCACTGCTTGGTTGTTCGATTCTTTCTTGATTTTTGAAGTTTCTTCTACTACTTTTTGTAAGCTATCATGGTATTTATCTATCAATTTTTCAAACGTTACATAATAATCAGAGATACTGCCTTTGCTCTTGGAGTCAGAAGTGTTTTTAGCACAATGATAAACTTTTGAATACGCTTCATATATATTTTGATGTAATTTTGATACTTTCGAGAAATTTAGATGCTTTGCGCTTGATCGACTTTTCGAGATTAACCACAGGCCAAAATCAGAATCTATAAATGAAACAGGAGTCATTGAGGCATCAATTTTCTCTGTTGTTTTAATTAGGTGTGCATTCATAAGCAATTCTTCACTTTCTGAAAATGCCACTTCTATATTCTGGAGTACGTTTGTTTCTGGGAGAGTTTTTTTCATAGGGAGACTTTTTTTATTGTTATTGGTAGCCTGATTCTATACCAGAATAATGATTTTT
>CAYTRF010000277.1:0-2902 GCA_964440065.1 uncultured Cocleimonas sp.
CGCCTAAATATTTGTGAATATTACGTGCTGTAATTGATGATTTAGATTTTTTTCCCAATAGGTGCTCACGAATCACCTTACGACAAATTTTGGAAATTTCACGATCCAAACTTCTCACGCCAGCTTCTCGTGTGTAATGACGAATAATCGACAAGATTGCGGTATCGCTTATGCTTACCTCACCTTTCTTAACCCCATTATCCTTATATTGCTTGGGAACTAAGTAATTCTTGGCAATATTCAGCTTTTCATCTTCGGTGTAACCAGGAATACGAATAATTTCCATTCGATCCAGTAACGGCCCAGGTATATTCAAACTGTTAGCTGTCGCAACAAACATGACATCAGACAAATCAAAATCTACTTCTAAATAGTGATCAGCAAACGTATTGTTTTGCTCAGGGTCTAAAACCTCTAGCATCGCAGACGCAGGATCACCACGAAAATCCGTAGCCATTTTATCAATTTCATCTAATAAAAATAATGGATTACGAGTCTTTATCTTCGATAGGCTTTGAATGATCTTTCCTGGTAAAGCGCCAATATAAGTTCGACGATGACCTCGGATTTCTGCTTCATCGCGTACACCACCTAAGGCCATACGTGTGTATTTTCGCCCTGTTACTCTCGCAAGTGATTTACCCAAAGATGTTTTACCAACACCTGGTGGGCCTACTAAACACATTATCGGACCTTTTAGCTTTTTAACGCGTTGTTGGACAGCCAAGTATTCTACGATTCGTTCTTTGACCTCATCCAAACCATAGTGATCCTCATCAAGAATTTTTTGTGCTTTAGCGAGATCTGTAGAAATTTTTGACTTTTTACTCCACGGTAAACCCACCATCCAGTCGATATAATTCCTGACTACTGTTGCCTCTGCCGACATAGGTGACATCATTTTGAGTTTCTTTAACTCTTCTTCTGCTTTTTCTTTGGCTTCTTTGGGTAGCTTAGCTTTTTTAAGTTTCGCAGCCAATTGTTCAAACTCATCTAGTGGCGTATCCTCTAAATCCCCTAATTCTTTTTGAATGGCTTTCATTTGCTCATTCAAATAATACTCGCGCTGCGATTTATCCATCTGCTGCTTAACACGACCACGGATGCGCTTTTCCACTTGCAGCAGATCAATTTCACCTTCGACCAACGTTACAAGATGCTCCAAACGTTCTTTAACCGATGTGATCTCGAGGATTTTTTGCTTATCTGCAACTCTTAACCCAAGATGTGCGGCTATCGCATCTGATAAACGATCTGGCTCATCAATACCTGACAATGAGGATAGAATTTCAGGAGGGACTTTTTTATTGAGGTTAACGTATTTATCAAACAAGTTTACCAAGGCACGACTTAGAAGCTCAATTTTTCTTTTTTCTTCGTCATCGATATCAGTCTCAAGATCGGAAAGAACTGTTATATCTGCCGTAAAGTGCTCACCATCAGTATTTAATGCATGAATTTTGACACGCTCCACACCTTCGACAAGTACCTTTAAAGTCCCATCAGGTAACTTTAGTAATTGCAAAATTGTCGCCAATGTACCAATCTCAAATAGATCATCAATTTCAGGATCATCAACCTCAGCACTTTTTTGAGCAACCAGCAAAACTTGCTTGTCATTCTCCATTGCTTCATCTAAAGATTTGATGGATTTTTCTCTTCCTACAAAAAGTGGAATGACCATATGTGGATATACCACAACATCTCTTAAGGTAAGAACAGGAATCCCATTGATCACTGTAGTTTTTGAACCTGATTGTGAACTAGCCATAGTCATCTCTTTTAATCTTATATTAACTGTTAGAGGCATTGCAAAATATCAGATGCACCACTGACTCTTGTAAAGACCTCAGTTAGAAAGTTGGGATGTTTTCAACATTATCAAGGCAAGGTCATAACACCAAAAGCACACCCCCCCACTTTTCGGTGTTTTTTTTATTTGTGAACCTCTATACCAGTTTATTCGTGAAAAGGCCTCTTAAGATAAATAAAAAAGCCTCGCACCAAGTTATTACTATTCTTAGTTACGAGGCTTTAATTATTCTACCTACACACTTCTTATGAGTTAGCCGAAGATATCTTTTTCTTGGTTTTTTTATTTTCGTATATAAGATAAGGCTGTGAATCCCCGTTAACCACAGACTCATCAACAACAACCTTACTAACATTTTCTTGTGATGGTAATTCATACATTGTATCTAAGAGAATTTTTTCCATAATTGAGCGCAAGCCACGAGCGCCCGTTTTTCTTTTCATTGCTTGTTTAGCAATAGCATGAAGAGCATCTTCACGGAAATCAATTTCAACCCCTTCCATTTCGAAAAGCTTTCCATACTGTTTAATTAATGCATTTTTGGGCTCCGTTAAGATACGAACCAATGCATCCTCATTAAGCTCTTCTAATGTCGCAATAACGGGTAAACGTCCCACAAACTCTGGTATTAAGCCATATTTAACCAAGTCTTCAGCTTCAATGTTTTTAATCACTTCACCAAATAGCTTATCGTCGTCAGGAGCTTTTACATCAGCTGAAAAACCGATACCGCTTTTTTCTGTTCTATCTAAAACAACTTTATCTAAACCAGAGAATGCACCACCGCAAATGAATAAAATATTCTTAGTATCAACTTGCAAAAACTCTTGCTGAGGGTGTTTTCGTCCGCCTTGAGGTGGCACAGATGCGATTGTGCCTTCAATCAGCTTTAGCAGTGCTTGCTGAACACCTTCTCCAGATACATCTCTAGTAATCGAAGGGTTATCTGATTTGCGAGAAACTTTATCAATTTCATCGATATAAACAATACCTGTTTCGGCTTTTTCCACGTCGTAATCACACTTTTGCAATAGCTTCTGAATGATGTTTTCAACATCTTCGCCAACATAACCTGCTTCTGTCAAGGTA
>CAYTRF010000278.1:0-2890 GCA_964440065.1 uncultured Cocleimonas sp.
CTTTCGGCTTATGCACGTCAATTCTTGTCGATGATGGAAAAACCCGACTTGGACCATATCGAAGGTTTATCGCCTGCTATTTCCATTGAGCAGAAAACCACTTCGCATAATCCACGTTCTACAGTAGGCACCATCACCGAAATTTACGATTACTTGCGTTTACTTTATGCAAGAGCAGGTGAGCCACGTTGTCCTGAGCATGGAACTGAACTCAATGCACAAACCATTGCAGAAATGGTAGATCAAGTTTTGGAACTCAAGAAAGGCAGTAGGCTAATGATGCTTGCGCCTGTAGTGCGTGACCGAAAAGGTGAGCATGTACAATTATTTGAAGATTTGAAATCTCAAGGTTTTTTGCGCGTACGCATTGATGGTGTTGTTTATGATTTGGATGATGTTCCTAAATTAGAATTGCGTATTAAACATACGGTTGAGGTAGTGGTTGATCGTTTTAAAGTGCGTGAGGATTTAGCCCTACGTCTGGCGGAATCGTTTGAAACCACCTTGCGATTATCCGATGGATTAGCCGTTATCGCTCCAATGGATGATGATTCAAAACTTGAACCTCTGGTATTTTCTGCAAATTATGCCTGTAAGCTTTGCGGATATTCATTACAAGAATTAGAACCGCGCTTGTTTTCATTCAATAGCCCAACAGGTGCTTGCCAAACCTGTGATGGTTTGGGTATGCAACAAGTTTTCGATGTGGATCAGGTGGTGTCAAAGCCAAAGCTTAGCTTATCAGCAGGTGCTATCCGCGGTTGGGATAAACGAAATCACTATTATTATCACATGATAACCTCATTGGCGCGCGCATATGATTTTGATGTGGATACGCCTTTTGAGGGTTTATCCAAAAAGATTCAGAAAGTGATTTTATACGGCAGTGGTCGTAAGAGAATCGACTTCGTTTACGAAGGTAAAAAAGGTCAAACCTTTCAGCGTACTCACGCTTTCGAAGGCATTATTCACAACTTAGAAAGACGTTACAAAGAAACTGATTCAAACTCTGTTCGTGAAGAGCTGGTTAAGTATATGTCGGTGAATACCTGTAGTGAGTGTGATGGGCGACGTTTAAATGAAGCGGCGCGCCACGTTTTTATTACGGATACTGATTTACCCAGCATTACCGATATGGCCATTGGAGAGTGTTTTCAGTTTTTTGAAGATATTAAATTAGAAGGAAAGCAGGGCAAGATTGCAGATAAAATTATTCGTGAAATTAAACTACGCTTAGAGTTTTTGGTGAATGTGGGTTTGGATTACTTAACGCTGAGCCGAAGCTCGGAAACCTTATCAGGTGGTGAAGCTCAAAGAATTCGCTTAGCCTCACAAATTGGCGCTGGTTTAGTCGGTGTGATGTATGTTTTGGATGAACCATCCATTGGCTTGCATCAACGTGATAATGAACGTCTGCTAAAAACATTGAAACATTTACGTGATTTGGGTAATACCGTGATCGTAGTAGAGCATGATGAAGAAGCGATTCGACTCGCCGATTATGTGGTGGATATTGGCCCTGGAGCAGGGAAACATGGTGGTGAAATTGTTGCCCAAGGCACCCCTGAAGATATTGAAAAAGTCGCAGATTCGATGACAGGTCAGTTCTTATCAGGTGCACGAAAAATTGAAGTGCCCCAAAAACGCGTTAAAGTCGATAAAAAGAAAATGCTCAAGTTAATTGGCGCTACGGGAAATAATTTACAATCGGTTACGGCTGAAATCCCAGTGGGTTTAATGACCTGTATTACAGGCGTTTCTGGCTCTGGGAAATCGACCTTAATCAATGGCACGCTTTACCCCAATATCGCGCATTATTTGCACAATAGTGCGGTGAAAATGCAGCCAGTCGAGAAAATTGAAGGCTTAGAGTTTTTTGATAAAGTGGTCGATGTAAACCAAAGTCCAATTGGTCGAACACCGCGATCAAACCCTGCAACTTATACGGGTGTATTTACCCCGATTCGTGACTTATTTGCAGCAACCCAAGAAGCACGTTCACGCGGATATTTACCGGGACGGTTTAGTTTTAATGTCAAAGGTGGGCGCTGTGAAGCCTGTCGTGGTGATGGTCTTATAAAAGTAGAAATGCACTTTTTGCCCGATGTTTACGTCACCTGTGATGTTTGTGATGGCAAGCGCTATAACCGTGAAACCTTGGATGTGCACTATAAAGGCAAGAGCATTTACGAAGTTTTGAAAATGACGGTTGAAGAAGGTTTAGCATTTTTCCAAGCCATTCCAGGAATTAAACAAAAGCTACAAACCTTAGTTGATGTAGGTTTGTCTTATATAACACTTGGACAAAATGCCACGACCATTTCAGGTGGTGAAGCCCAGCGAGTTAAACTAGCCAAAGAGTTATCGAAACGTAGTACAGGAAAAACCATTTATATTCTTGATGAGCCGACCACGGGATTACACTTCCACGATGTGGATGTATTGTTGCAGGTGCTTCACAGATTACGTGACGAAGGTAATACTATTATCGTTATTGAACATAACTTAGATGTGATCAAAACCGCTGACTGGATTATTGATTTGGGCCCAGAAGGTGGTAGCCGAGGTGGGCAGGTCATTGCTAGTGGTACGCCTGAGCAGGTGGTTAAAACTAAAGGGTCGTTTACGGGTGAGTATTTAAAGGCGATGTTGCTTTCGACAGCGCCCTAGGCGCAAGAAAGTATGCAGAGTCTCACGTAGCGAGGCGAGTAGAGGTTGAAGCAAGGGACGGAGAGTCAAAAAATCATCGAACCGAGCGTAGCGAGATAATGTTGGAGCGATAGAGAAGACTACCCGTAGGGCGAATAAAATGAGTAAAAGTGGGGGGGTGTGCTTTTGAAAGCGCCCTAAGCGCAGGTAAAGTAGTGGTTGAAACAAGAGGTGTCTAAAA
>CAYTRF010000279.1:0-2881 GCA_964440065.1 uncultured Cocleimonas sp.
GCGCATTATAGGCACTAACTTTTTTCAGTCAACTCCTATTTTAGGTATTTATAATTTAATTTTAGTACAAGAAATATTATTTGCACTGATAAAAGTACACCCCCCCACTTTTCCTTGTTTTTTTCTAAGAGTATTCCTGTACTTAAGCCAGTTCCCGCCAATCAAATCCAGTACTTTGTGTCGCCAAGGATATGTCTTGTTGCGAGCATCCTAGTCCATCACATAGGGCACTAAGTGCATACTCAGGGAGGTTGTTTTTCTCACTAACGTGCATGCCTATAAGATGTTGAAGTTGGGGCAAATTGAGATTTTTCAAGAGGGCGCTTGCTTGCAGGTTATCGAGATGCCCCGCTCTGCTTAACACTCTATCTTTAAGTTTTCGTGGATAAGAGCCTGTTTGTAGCATTTTCTCATCATAATTAGCCTCTAACAACAGCGCATCTACATTATTTAAATGAGACAAAATGTGTGGCGTGTAACAGCCTAAATCAGTCACTACACCAAGTCGTGATTTACCGTCTGAAAATACAAACTGACAAGGTTCTCTGGCATCGTGCGGAACAGGGAATGGATGCAGGTAAATATCGTCAATTTCAAAATCGGCGTGACTATCAATATAATGCGTGGCATGAAAGTTAGTATCTTTACATGCCATTGCAGTACCGACGGTCAGCCAAACGGGGAGTTTATATTTACGCGAGAGTCGCCCTGCTCCGATAACATGATCGGAATGTTCATGGGTTATCACAATGGCAGTTAATGATTCAGCCGATCGACCGAGGCGCGCTAGCCTGCTTTCAGTTTCGACAACAGAGAAGCCACAATCTAATAAGATTCGTGTATCGGAGTCTTTATCTCCTGCTTCAATTAATGTCGCGTTACCCTTGCTGCCACTGCCTAAAGAGGCAAACCTTATCATGCTGTCAGCAACGTAGTATTAACGGTTAAATGCATTATTTAGTGAGGTCAGTAATTTCATATGCGCTGCTGCAGGCAATGCTTTACCTTTCTCGGTCGTAAAACTAACCAGTGGAAAGTCTGGTTGTTTTTTAATGTGTACTTGATAAGTAGTCGCGTTGTTGCCATTAGCGTGGGCTGTATAAATACCAGCCGCTAAATTTCTATCACTTACCGTAAAGCCCATACGCTCTAACATGATATCCATTAAGATTAACGAACGAGGGTAGCTATCATTAATGCGTAATACTGCATCGCCACCTTTAGTTATCAAAGTAGAAAGCGTTTTTGCTCTTTTAGGACTGGTCTGTTGTGGTTGTTGAGCTGCAGGTACTTCTACCCTACTTCGACTAATGACCCCGCCCGTTCGCATCGAAACCGTATTGGTGACACCCGATGGCAATTCAAATTCCTTATCAAACTCTGGAGAGGTTAAATCAGGTGGGAAATCGAGTGTTTTAATCGTTTTATTATTTTGATAATTCACTCTGGCTTTAGTATCAAACAAACTGTCGATACCACTGCAGCCAGAAAGACTCAGCAAGACTGATATTGCCATTAATTGCGAAAATTTATTAGCGCGTATTTTTACCATGAATAGTTTCTCTTTAAATCCTTTTAATTTAAGCCGCGATTTAGATGTTAATACCAGCTTCACTTGCCGCAGTCGTCACGTCAGCATGAAAACTTTCCGCCAAAGGAACTAATGGCAATCGTAACGCATTACTGCCATAGCCCATTTTATGTAAAAGCCATTTAACAGGAATGGGGTTTGATTCAACAAATAGTTTTGAATGTAACGCTAAGAGTGGATTATTAAAAGATTCTGCTAATACCCTGTCACCCGCCATCGCCGCTTTGCACATCTCATGCATTTCTTTTGGCGCAGCATTGGCGGTTACGGAAATATTGCCTTTACCACCAGCCAACATCATCTCCATTGCGATGCCGTCATCGCCACTAATAACATCTATCTTATCACCGCAGCTAGCTATAAGTTGCTTGGCACGATTAAGATCACCTGTTGCTTCTTTTATCGCCACAATATTTGAAATGAGTGCTAAGCGTTCAACTGTTTCAGGCAAAATATCGATCGCAGTTCGCCCTGGTACATTATAGAGCATTTGCGGAATTGCTACTTTTTTAGCAATCAATTTATGGTGCTGATACAAACCTTCTTGAGTCGGCTTGTTATAATATGGAGAAACTAATAATACACCGTCGGCACCGTCATCTTTCGCGCCTTGCGTTAAAGCCAGCGCCTCTACTGTACTATTTGACCCCGTGCCCGCAATAACAGGAATTTTTCCTGCTACGAATTTTATAATAAGTTTGACCGTATCACGGTGTTCTTTATGCGAAAACGTGGCGGACTCGCCCGTTGTGCCCATTGCAACAATAGCATCAGTACCACTTTCAATATGAAAAGCGACCAACGCCTCTAAGGCTTCCTTATCTACCTCACCTGTAAGTGTCATCGGTGTGATTAAGGCGACTATACTTCCGTGGAACATCTTGTTATCTCAACTTATTTAAATCATTTGTAGAAGATGGAGTCTAATGCTGGATTAAGTTAAACACAAGACACCCAAACACTTTTACACTATATATATTCACATCTTCCTTCACTTCAACCACTACTCCACCTTACTACGCAAGACTATGCATACTTTTTAGCGCCTAGAGCGCCCTAAAAAGCACACCCCCCTACTTTTCTGCCTTTTTTTGCCTAACCGTGAGCGAGACAATTTCGAAACAATAGCGACGATAAGCTATAGAGCGTTAGCTTTCGGTAAAATTAAAATCCGCTACAACTTCAACAGAGTCATTCGGCTCAGCTCTTGGTGAGCTTTGAAAAGCAAAAGCAATCCTTCGTATGATCATTCACCATTCCCGTTGCCTGCATAAAGGCATAACAAATTGT
>CAYTRF010000280.1:0-2876 GCA_964440065.1 uncultured Cocleimonas sp.
AGAATCACCCACGTAGAGTAGACTTTCACTGGGCAGAAGTTGGTGAATCTCTTTTAAGACGGAAAGCCCACCGATGCCAGAATCGAAAATGCCGATGGGGCAGGTGTCGCCAATATTGGTGCTGGTCATCGTTTGGTATTCTTAGTTCGTATTTTAAAGTTCGTATTTTAAAGTTCGTATCTTAAAGTTGTATCTTCAGCTGATATTTATAGTACAGAAAGTACACCCCCCCACTTTTCGGCTATTTTTTAAGTTTAAATAAAAAACAAGGAAAAGTGGGGGGGTGTGCTTTTTATAAGGGTTTAATCAGAACTTTCTTATATTACCGTGAGCGCACATAATTAATCATGGCATTGTATTTTGGTGAGCGTGTTCCTGCTTTTTCCAGCATTGGGAAGTAGTTACGATCATCAATCTCAGCGATGCCGTTAAAGTGCATTAATAGTCCACCCCCCGCACGATTCCATGCGCGAAGATATTTTGTATACGCTTTGCCCATCATGGGGTGGCGGTTAGCATCGGCAAACATGCTGAATATTCTAGGATCACGAATCACATGCGGACGATCAACGCGTAGTAAATGTTGTCCACCTTCATAAGCCAGTAGTTTAACGCCGTATTTTTTGGTGATGGCAACGTTCTTTTTAACGCGCTCTTCAATAGCATTTTCAATCGCGCCACCTGCAATTTTATCCTTAGCTAAACCGCCATTCATTATTTCTCTAAAGAGTTGGTTAATACCTGCATTACCTTGATGCGCCCAACGCTTCACTAAAGGGCGATTTTCAATACGCGCAATGTAATCTCCAAAGTAGGGTGCTACCGCGTAAGCATCGAAATGCTTATAACAATCACCCCCTGCTAACGGGCAAGTCATTAACTCTTCGGCCATTTTAGGGGCAGAACCATAGGCGGAAACCACACAAACTGAGCGACTTCCCAAATGACGTTTAAAGATTTGGCACATTTGTTTGGAGCGTTTAGCGTTGTAGTTTAGCGCTAAAAACAGACGGCGAGAGCCGGGGTTTTTGATATCCAATTTACCACGCGGCCATAGTTTTAAACCCTGACGCGATGCGTAATGTGTCGCGGGGTACATGGAGTTCCAGACCTCATTGGAATACTCAACATAGACTTTTTGATGGGGTTTTAAACGGCGTTTTACGGTTTGTGCAAAGCTATTCATAAAGGCATCAGTAGCCATATGCGGCATCGAAAACCAAGGTGCAACATTGGTTTGGTTGGCAAGATCAATCATGGTTTCTAAAGGCATACCTGCGTTGTGATTCCAAAAAGCGGTTTGTGGTGTAGCACGGTCACGCCAATGGGCAAGCTTGGTTAGCTTGGTGTTTTGCCAAGGCATAAAACGAATTGAATTAAAGTTACGAGCGACTTGTAAATACTCTTGATTAAAGGTTTGGCGGGTATAGGTTTTAGCGTATTTATTAGGGATAACCTTGATATTACGAATATGATTACGCGGGTTAATACGTGTGATGTGCAAGCGTAATTTACGTTTAGTTGTACGTAAGTTAAAGTCAATACGTCCTGGAATTTGACGAATAATTTCCACATCACCATGAACTGTAATATCAGCATCACCTTGATAGGTTACAAAGTGACGACCTACAGGAAAACTGGCAGGCATGTCCCAAATGGCACTGACCGAAGTGTAAATCGGGTGTTCTCCACGGGATGGTAGACGAGTCGGCCATCCATTGCTATCGACCGAGACTTTTTCGGTTTCTTTGGTGTTAAAGGACTTTTTCTTGGTGCAGCCTGGGTCAATCGGGCGGTTACGCTGCCAATCAAATTCACAAGAAGTGATCCAACCACGTGATATTTTAAAAATATCAATAAAAGGATTGGAAGAGCTAAGATGATGTAAACCGCTGGTGTTGTAGCCTAGTTTGTTTCCAGGTGTTGCCTGTGCAGAAAGAGAGAATAAACTGGTAATACCAATGAGAAATACTTTATTAATTAACTTCATGTTAAGTTCTTAGTCCTTTGTATTTAAGTGGTTTTTTATTAGTTGAGCTATGGCTCGATCATCTTCCGTAGATGAATTTTCTAAGGCTTTTATAACACCTATTAAATCTTCTTTGGATTTATTTTGCCCGATTTTAACCTTTCCTTGTAGTTGAGTCACCTTTATCTCAAACCCTACAATGTAGTTGAGTAAATTTTCATCATAACTACTGTCAGCTTTCCAAGGGTACTCCTGATTTTCTTCATATTTATCAGAGAGCTTCTCAATCAAATTTGCTGTTTGTTGCTCATTAAATAACGTAGCCACTCCGTATGCATGAACCGTCACATAATCCCAAGTCGGTACACCTCCGTCTCATACCAAGATGGATAAATATAACAATGCGGCCCATTAAAGATGACAAGAATTTGAGCACTTTGTTCAAGTTGTTGCCATTGTGGGTTGGCTTTAGCAAAGTGCGCTTGGAGGATTATTTCATTCTTTTGCTGTTTGATTATAAAAGGTAAGGAGGTTGCTACAGGTGCACCGTCTACATCAGTTGTCACTAGGGTTGCAAAGGCATTTTCCTGCATAATTTGCAGGAGGGTTTGTTGATTCGTTTCTTTAAAAGTAGAAGGGATGTGCATGAAGTTATATTAGCAGATTAACTTCACAAAAAATCGTCGAGCCATGCATAAGTTCTAGTATCGCTTTTAAACAACAAAAGCGAGCTATCATTCAAAACTGGGGGTGTACTTTTTAATCTATAAAAATCTTTGCACTGACTCGCGCAAAGGTTTTTATAGTTCAGTAATTCCAGAATATTTAATCCCTGAAAGCAATGCCATTTCACGATGCCATGTTGCCAAGTCCTTTTGAGTAAACTGGCTAAAATCATTGTGACCAC
>CAYTRF010000281.1:0-2865 GCA_964440065.1 uncultured Cocleimonas sp.
CTTTATATCCTCAAGCTGTTTGCCTGAATCAACCTCGATATATTCAATACCTTCATCCTGGAATGGATTATCCGATTGACCATACAAAGTGTTATAAGCCTGAATCAGTTTTGAATGAGAACGAAAATTGGTTTTTAAGGTGTAGTGATTTTCATCAGGAATATTCTGCTTTGCTTTTAAGTAGGTAACAATATCACCACCACGAAAGCTATAGATTGCTTGTTTTGGATCACCCACAAGAAACACGATGTTCTCAGCACTGTCAGTACCATTAAAAATAGTATTGAAAATATCGTATTGAACCGGATCAGTATCTTGAAATTCATCTATTAAAGCGGCTTGGTATTTATGACTTAAGTGACCTGCTAATTCAGCATTGTTTTTTAAGGCTGCTTGTAATTGCAGTAACAAATCATCAAATGACAAAATACCTAAACGCTTTTTCTCTTTAGGTAATTCTTCTTGTAAATGCTCAAGCAAATCAATTCTAATCCGATTAATAAAATCATCAGAACGCGAGTTGATACTTTCCCAAGCATCTAAGAAAGCCTGCCACTGTGTAAAAAATGGATGTGATGGCGCATCAAAACCTTTATTGAGTGTTTTGGATAATTTCACATCCCCTAGCTTATCAATATCTTTGCCTAAATCAGCAATACTGGATAATGAAGTAATACATTCACACATCGACTGACAAAGTTTGATTATTTGTGTCTCGGAATAAGAGCGTTTATTTAAACCACCGTGATCAATTAACAGCTGACTAATTTCAGTTACATCTTCATTCCAAGATTTTTGAGCCGTTTTAAACAATACTTCCAACTCTTGCCATTGCTGCTCGTTAATTTCTACACTACTAGGCCCTTTCACTTCAAGGTAAGGCTTACCTACAAATGCCCAAATATCATCCAGTAAGGTATCAGGCGTAATGCTTTTTTGTTGAAGTTTATAAATTAGCGTTCTAGGTGCTTTGTGAAAATTGCGTCGCCAAAAATCATCGGTAAGCTTTTGCATTAACTCACGATCATCATCCATTAACTCACTGTCAAAAGGCAAAGAAGCTTCGAATGCGTACTCTGTTAAAGCTCGCTGACAAAAACTGTGGATGGTGAAAATAGCGGCTTCATCTATACTGAGTTTGGCGCGTTTTAAACGACTGATGGATTCGACTAAGGCTTCATCATTACCCGCATAAGTTTGATAGAGTTTTATATATTCATCTAATGTCTCAGATTCAGGGTTTTCAAAATACTCAAGTGCCGCTACTAGACGATTACGTACCGCTTCACGTAATTCTTTAGTGGCAGCATCGGTAAATGTCACGACTAAGATTTGATCAACCGTTAATTTTTTTTCTAAAATTAAACGTAAATACAAAAAAGTGACCGTCCACGACTTACCCGTGCCTGCACTAGCTTCAATTAGATTTATGGATTGCAGAGGAATCGTGTCGGGCTTGAGCGTATTCAATGAATTGTTAATCACCTATTTTGGATAGTAATATTAGCATGAAAAGTGTATTTTTCGTGTTCACTGAAACGAAACTTATAGACTATTTTAAAATTTTAATATGTTCTTGATCAAAGCCAATAAGCAAAATTTTTCTAGCAATTTGAATTTTTTTATTACTATACTATCTCCTGTGATACTTATTTAAAGCGCATTTACATTTATACGTCTGCATTTATAAAAGGAATTAAAAATGAAAAAACAAATCTTACTAAGCTTTTTAAGCTTATTTTTCGCATCAATACTCATGGGTTGCGGTGGAGATAGCGATGATTCTACCCCAGCGGGTGAAACAACAAATAGAACGGTAACGGGTTCTGTAGCACACTTTGCCACAGGCAATGCTTTATCAGGAATTAATATCAGAGTAGGCTCACAGACGACGAGTACAAATGCTAGCGGTGATTACTCTGTCCCCGTTGCTACCAGCCAACCAGGGAGAGTTACTGTAATGGTTAGTGGCAATGGCTTTTCTTCCACAAGTGAAACAGTCACCATTGGCACAAACAATGGGGCAACAGCTTCACTGGATATTGATCTATTGCCGATTGCATTCACGGGTAATTTCAATCCTAACAATGCATTCACTGCACAAGTACCAAATTCACCAGCACAGGTTGTCATTGCCGCAAGTAGTCTTGTTGATTCAGCAGGAAACGTACCAACTAATAATATCAGAGCTGACCTAACCCGTATTAATCCCGCACTGGATATAGATATAATGCCAGGAGATATGACCATTAGTTCAGGTGCTCCTATTGCCAGTTACGGCGCATTAACCATTGATTTTACGGATACTTCAGGTAATGCGTTAAATCTTGCAGCAGGTCAAACAGCTTCGATAAGAATCCCTGTTTCTAACCGCGGAACATCAGCTGTCCCTGCTACTATTCCTCTTTTCTTCTTTGATGAAACACAAGGATATTGGGTGGAAGAAGGCTCAGCGTCATTATCCTCCGATGGCTCATACTATGAAGGAACTGTCAGTCACTTTTCAACATGGAACGCTGATTACTTATTTGAATCAATCTCTATTTTGGGTTGTGTTCAGGATGAAAGTGGTAATAAAGTAACTAATGCACTCATCAATATGGAAGGTTTTAATTATAACGGCATGACTTCCACACGAACTGATTCAGATGGAAACTTTTCAATCCTTGCCGAGAAGAACTCCGTTTCATTGGTGGTTGCTTCAACATCAGACAAAGTAAGCAATACGATCAGAATTGGTGATAACGAATCAACTGCTTCGGATGTTTCTGTTACTGATTGCCTTATACTAGGTAATACACCATTGACTGTACGCCTAACATGGGGACAAAATCCAGCGGATTTAGATACTCATGTAATAGGACC
>CAYTRF010000282.1:0-2865 GCA_964440065.1 uncultured Cocleimonas sp.
AGTGGAGATTCCTAATGCTGATGACCTTGGTCTTCCATCGATATTAAAAGACATTATTATGAAGAAGCGTGGATTAGTACTGTTTGTTGGTGGTACAGGTTCGGGTAAATCCACATCACTAGCGGCGTTAATCGATCACCGAAACGCCAACGCGACAGGTCATATCGTGACCATCGAAGACCCTATTGAATATATTCACCCACACAAACGCTCTTTAGTCAGCCAGCGTGAAGTGGGTGTTGATACGGATAGTTATGAAGATGCATTAGAAAACACCTTACGCCAAGCTCCTGATGTGATATTAATCGGTGAAATTCGTACGGAAGAAACCATGGAACATGCTCTAGCTTTTGCTGAAACAGGGCACCTTTGTTTATCCACTTTGCATGCAAACAATACCAATCAAGCCCTCGATAGAATTATTAACTTTTTCCCAGAAGAACGTCATAATCAACTTCTAATGGATATCTCAATTAATATCCAAGCCTTTATTTCGCAACGACTTATTCCAACTATTGATGGCAAGCGCGTTGCCGCAATCGAGATATTAATCGGCACACCTATGGTTAAAGAATTAATTATGAAAGGTGATGTTTTAGCACTTAAAGAGGTGATGGCAAAGTCTGAAGAGCTCGGTATGCAAACATTTGATAGCCACATTTACAAACTTTACAAATCTGGCGTTATCTCATTAGAAGAGGCGATGAAAAACGCAGACTCGCCCAGTAATTTACAGGTGCGAATTAATCTTGAAGACAATACTTTTGCTAACATGGGAAAAGAAGATAATGAGGATGAATCAAGTGATTTATTTGATGGTTTAGCACTTGAAGAAATGATTGAAGAAGGTGATGGTGAAGTTGATGAGAATGGTGAAACAGTAAAGAAAACACCCCAAGAGTTAATGGATGAAAAAATAGCTAAGATGGCGGCAAAAACTACTTGAGAATTTTATCGTCTATTATTTCCAATAATCTTGCCGTTGCACCTCGGTGTTGCTGCATTATTTTTTGCGCCTTGAGTACTACGGTTTTATTTTTTGCTATCAACAAATCCAATATCGACTCTTGTAAGTGAGAATCAGTTTCACAAACAGTCAACAAGCCAGATTCGGTTAATTCAGGGACTAAGTCCCTAAAGTTAAACATATGCTTTCCACTAACCACAGGTTTGCTTTGTGCAATCGCCTCTAATGGATTATGCCCACCAACATCTACCAGAGAACCGCCAATAAAAACGACATCGGCTGTTGCAAACCAGCTTTGCATTTCGCCCATACTATCACCAATAATAATATTGACTAAGGCATCATCTTTATGCTTTTGTGCACGATAAGTTGTTGTTTGACTATGTTTGATAGTAGAGAAGCACACCCCCCCCCTTTTCCTCACTTTATTCTCCCTACGGGTAGTCGTTACTACCGCTCCAACATTATCTCGCTCTACTTGGTTCGGTGTATTTTTAGCTAACTCATAAACTGATTCAAATCGCTCTGGGTGTCTTGGTACTAAAATCAATAATAAGTCACTATGATTTTCCAACAATTTACGATAAATACGTAATAGAATCTCTTCTTCACCCTCGTGAGTACTTGCGGCAACTAAAACCAGCCGAGCTTTTCCCCATTGTTTTTTCCACTCCAGACCTTTATCGATTTGCTCTTGATCTGCCTTAAAGTCAAATTTAATATTTCCCGCGATAACAATCTGCTGATCTTCTGCTCCCAGTTTTTTAAAACTCAGAGCATCCGCCTGAGATCGCACTGCTAAAGTATCCACATTGACTAGCGTCTCTTTTATCAAACCTTTTATTTTCAAATAAGCATTAGTTGAACGCTCCGACAAACGGGCATTTATCAAAACAATAGGGATGTTTTTTCGATGACACGATGAAAATAAATTTGGCCAAATCTCCGTTTCAACCACAATCAATATCTGAGGCTTAACTCTCTTTATAAATCGGGATACCACACCGGGTAAATCATAAGGAAAATAGCAATGTTCGACGCGATCAGAAAATAAACGTGTCACGCGCTCAGAGCCTGTAGGCGTAGTAGTGGTAATTAATAAACGATGATCAGGATATTTTTTTAACAAGCCTTCAATTAAAGGAGTTGCCGCATTAGTTTCACCCACAGAAACAGCATGTAACCATACTATAGGCTTAGCTTGCTTGTTTAATTTAACAAAACCAAAGCGTTCAAAAATACGTTGCCGGTAAGCTGAATTTGAACGACTACGCCACAGTAAACGCAGCACCACAAAGGGACTAATCGAATATAAAAAGAGAGAATAAAGCGCACGCTTTAGAGACATAAAAGCAAGGTGTTATTTTTAAAATGCAAGAATAACATTAACCTAATGTCTGTGATAGAAATCTTAAACGCGTATAAAAATTTCTTCGATATTCCCAATACCCTTTTTGTCTTTCTGAAAATATGGCACACTACTCCCCGTTATTACTTTCATTACTTTTCTAACGGACTCAATATAAATGAATATTTGCCAAAACAAAATAGCTTCACTTTCATATACACTTAAAAATGACAATGGCGATATTCTCGACAAAGCTGATGAAAACAATCCTTTTTTATACATGCATGGCGTTGGTGGCATTGTCAAAGGTCTTGAAAAAGCACTTGAAGATAAAAAAGCAGGTGATAGCTTTACCGTGATGGTATTACCCGAGGATGCTTATGGTGTACGCGATGACAAGCTAGTTGAAGCCGTTGCGCGTGAAATGTTCGAAGGTATTCCTGAAGAAGAATTAAAAGCAGGCGCCCAGTTTCATGCTCAAACAGGAGAGGGAAACCAAGTAATAACCATAGCCAGCATCGAGGACGATAAAATTAATATTGATGCGAAT
>CAYTRF010000283.1:0-2828 GCA_964440065.1 uncultured Cocleimonas sp.
GCACCACTAGAGAAAGTATTTACGCTAGATATAGATGATTCGAAATATTCAATGCGGGCTGGGCTAAAGAGTCTCTGATCAAGTCTATCTCTTGCTTGCTTTTTTCACCCTAGCCATCTAATTTATCGATTAACATCTGTCGAATGTTGTCCTGTTTTTCAGGGTCACTAATTAACTTCCCCGAATGTGTCGTCACATAAAATATATCTTCAGCGATTTCACCAAGTGTGATAATTCGTGCATCATGGATATTGATTAACTGTTGGTTAAATACCTCACCAATTTGGGTCAGCAAACCTGCTGTATCCACTGTTTTAATGGTAATTAATGTACGTTCAAGTTTGTCTTTGTTTTTTTCGGTTACTGATGTCTCATGGGAGAAAACAACGCTGGTTGGGGTATCAAAGTGTTTTAATTGTCTGGGCATTCGATGGTGATTAAAGTCATAAGACAAATCATCTTGCTGTAAATATTTATCAACGGTTTCTAGTAAGGTAGTTTTGTACTCCTCGCTAATGGGGTTCCCGTCAGAATTTAATAAAAAGAAACTATCTAAATCATAACCATCGTCGCTGGAAATAATATGGGCTTTAACAATATTTAAACGGCTTTGTTCAATAGCGGCAACGATTCTTACAAAAATTCCTTGTTTATCAGGTGTGAAAACTAATAAAGAAGAGCTTCCTGCATCATTATTGTGAATGGCGATGACGGGCTTTCGAGATTGTTGTTTATTGGTTTTAACAATCATCTGGAAATGCCAAATCAACTCTTCGACAGGATGTTGCAAGATATAGTTTGAGCTAAATCGAGACCAAAATAATTCACAATCTTTAGTGGAATAGCCCTTCTTATCAAGTTCTTTGAGTACCGATTGCCTCTTTTGTGTGATCAACTCTTTTAAGTTTTCAGCACTGTTTGAACCCAATAAATAGTTTTTAGTAGCTCTGTAAAGTCCTTTTAACAAAGAATGTTTCCAACTGTTTAGCAGGGTAGGACTGGTGCCGCGAATATCGCAAATAGTTAATAAATAAAGATAATCAAGTCTATTTTGAGTCTGAATAATGCTGGCAAAGCGTTTGATGACATCTGGATCGCTGATGTCTTTTCGTTGCGCCGTGGTACTAAATAATAGATGGCGTTTCACTAGCCAACTCACAGTCTGGGCATCAAATTCATTTAAATCATGTTTTTGACAAAACTCCAAAGCATCAACAGAACCCAACTCAGAATGACTACCCCCGCGCCCTTTGGCAATGTCATGGAATAAACCCGCTAAATATAAGAGAATAGGTTTATCCAAGGTTTTAAAAAGTTTACTGCAAAAAGGGAGTTCTTGCGCACCTTCGGGTGTGCTTAAACGCCGAATATTACGAATCACCTTGAGGGTGTGTTCATCCACCGTGTAAGTATGGAAAAGGTCATATTGCATACGCCCTACAATATTGGCAAAAGCAGGGATATAGGCTGCCAACACGCCGTAGCGATTCATTCGATGCAAGGCAAAAGTAATGCCATTTTTCTCGGACAAAATATTGATAAATACCTGTTGGTTATAGGCATTGTCTCTAAAATTATTATTGATTAAGGGTAAATGTTGGCGCAATTGGCGAATAGTCTGAGGCGTCATGCCTTTTAATTCAGGCAAGGTTTGCATCATAAAAAACACTTCTAACAAGGTATGCGGTTGTTCTTTAAATAGGTTTTCGTTAGCGAGTTCCAAATAACCATTTTGATGCTGGTAAAATTGGTTAATAACAACGGCGGGTTTTTTATTGGTTTGTAAAATACGTTCTCGCAATAAACCCAAGATAATTTCGTTTAATCGTTCCAGTTCGGTAATGGTTCGATAGTAGCGTTGCATAAAGGATTCAATCGACTGATTTTGTTCATCATTGGTGTAACCAAAGCTATGTGCTAAATGACGTTGATGATCAAATAACAAACGGTCTTCTTTACGCCCTGTGAGTTGATGCAAAACAAAACGAACTTGCCATAAAAAGTCTCTGGATTTAATCAGAGCTTGATACTCATCTTGGCTTAATAATTCGACTTCTTTGGTTTCGCTCAATTTTCGTAACGATTTTAGACCGTATTCACGCAGGAAAATCCAACCGATTGTTTGTAAATCACGTAATCCACCGGGGCCATCTTTAAGGTTAGGCTCGACACGATAGGCGGTATCGCCAAAGCGTTTATAGCGTCGCTTTTGCTCATCTATTTTGGCATTAAAAAAATCTGAACTGCTCCATATTTTATTTGGGGCGATTTTTTCGTGAAGCTTATTAAATACGTCTTGATCACCGCATAAATAGCGTGATTCAATCATATTAGTGATAACCGTTTGATCATTTTTAGCTTCGACGACCGCTTCTTTTAAGCTGCGAACACTGTGGCCAATTTCCAAACCCAAATCCCATAAGCGTGTTACAAAATCGGATAATTGTTGTTGTGCTTTTGTATTAGGGTTTTTCTTAAGTAAAATTAATAAATCAATATCCGATGCAGGATGCATTTCCTCACGCCCATAACCACCGACGGCTACCAACGAAGCTTGGAGAGATTGATCAATATCGGCATCAGCCCACATTTGTATGAGCAATTGATCAATGGCATGGCACCGTTTTTTAAGAATGGATGAAATATCAATACCATTTTCAAAATCAATTTGGCAATCTTGATTATTTTGTTGCAGGGTTTCTTTGAGCGCAGCGGGGGATAGAGTCATTATGAAGGATTATATTTTAAAAAAGAATATACTAAAGCACCCCCTACTTGAATGATAGCTCGTTTTGTTGTTTAAAAACGATACTAGAATTTATGCAGAG
>CAYTRF010000284.1:0-2790 GCA_964440065.1 uncultured Cocleimonas sp.
TTGCACTTTCTTTATCCATTTTATTATTCGCTTATTATTGTTAAGAGTATGTGTATGTAAGATATGCTTTAAGCTCTTTCCATAAGAGTCTTAGGGTTGTCAGCTTTTTTCATAGCTACATCACGAGATATATGACCTAGCGTCATAAGCTTTTGTAAACTTTGATCAAGCGTCTGCATGCCTTCACCCGCACTGGTTTGTAGTGTTGATTTCATTTGTGCAATCTTATTTTCTTTGATCATGGAGCGCATCGCACGAGTTCCTAAAAGGATTTCATGTGCTGCCACACGACCCCCTTGAACCCTTTTTAGAAGTGTTTGAGAAATTACGGCTTCTAATGATTCCGACAGCATGGAACGAACCATCTCTTTCTCAGCTGCGGGGAATACATCAACAATTCTATCGATAGTTTTTGGTGCACTGGTCGTATGCAAAGTACCAAATACTAAGTGACCTGTTTCTGCGGCTGTTAGTGCAAGACGTATGGTTTCAAGATCTCGCATTTCACCGACTAGGATAGTATCCGGGTCTTCACGAAGTGCCGAGCGTAAAGCATTCTCAAAACTTTGCGTATCACGATGTACTTCGCGTTGGTTTACTAAGCTTTTCTTGGATTGATGTACAAATTCAATGGGGTCTTCAATGGTTAGTATGTGACCATGTTCATTTTCATTTTTATAGTCGACCATTGCTGCTAGTGTTGTTGACTTACCAGAACCTGTAGGGCCTGTTACCAATACCAAGCCGCGCGGCTTTTCCGATATTTTCTTAAAAATAGCAGGGGCGTCCAAATCTTCCAGTGTTAATATTTTACTGGGGATGGTACGAAATACTGCTGCTGCACCACGGTTTTGGTTAAATGCATTAACACGAAAACGAGCTACACCTGGAATTTCAAACGAAAAGTCAGTTTCCCAGTGCTCTTCATAAGATTTTCGCTGCTTATCATTCATAATGTCATAGACCATGCTATGAACATCTTTATGCTCCAGTTCAGGCATATTGACACGGCGCATATCGCCGTCAACACGAATAATGGGTGGTTGCCCTGCTGAGATGTGTAGATCACAATCCTAGCATTATAATTAAAAAAAAAATAATTGTGTGATATCCATAATGAACTCTTCTTATTTTTATTATTGTTTTCATGCCCCGAAGGAAACTATACTGATTAAAACCTAGTTTTATTTACCGTCTAAATTTAACATACCTTATGACAATACGTGACAATCTCCAGATAACTGGTGCAAAAATAGATGATTTTTGCCAAAAATATCAACGATCAAAAAATGAAGTCCAATTACTTGCCGTGAGTAAAAAGCACTCTGTTGATAGTATTCGTGCAGCTTTTGATGCTGGGCAGCGAATATTTGGTGAGAATTATGTTCAAGAATTAGTGGGAAAAGCAGAAAGATTAGATAATATTCTGGATGTTGAATGGCACTTTATTGGCCCTTTACAATCAAATAAAACCATAAAAATATCACAACTTGTAAGTTGGGTGCATACGATAGATCGCCTCAAGATTGCTCAGCGCCTAAATGATCAGCGTCCTGCTAATTTGGCTCCTCTTAATGTTTGTATTCAGGTGAATATTAGTGATGAGGTCAGTAAGTCTGGAGTTTTTCCTAGCGAAGCACTTACTTTGGCTAAACAAATAGTAAAACTACCCCACTTAAAATTACGGGGTTTAATGGTTATCCCTGTTCTTGAGCGTGATTTAGATAAACAACGGGCTACTTTTCGAAAAGTGACAAAATTAAAAGATGAAATAAGTAAGCAGCTCGATTTTCAGCTCGACACACTCTCGATGGGCATGAGCGGTGACATGGAGGCTGCTATTGCAGAAGGTGCCACAATAGTTCGTATAGGTACTGCAATCTTCGGCACAGGTGGCGTATAATTCGCTTATGACAAAAATGAAAAACACAATTACATTTATCGGCGCGGGAAATATGTCGCGCAGTTTAATCGCAGGTTTATCTGAAAAGCCAGATTTGGACATCAGGATTTCCGACCCAGATGAATCTCAGTTAGAAGGCATACAACAGAACTGGAATAACATCAATGCATTTACTGATAATGTAAAAGCAATTGAAGGTGCTGATGTGGTTGTTTTAGCGGTTAAACCACAATTGATGCAAATTGTTTGTGAGCCATTACAAGAAGCTGCACAAGAACAAAGACCCTTAATTATTTCGATTGCCGCAGGCGTTAGTATTGAAAATATGGCAAAGTGGTTGGGTGGCGATAAACTCGCAATCGTTCGGTGTATGCCAAATACTCCTGCTCTCGTTCAAGCAGGAATGACGGGCTTATTTGCTAATGAGGACGTTAGCGAAAGTCAGAAAAATTTAGCGGAAAGTATTTTACGATCCGTCGGTAGCACTTTGTGGGTATCGGATGAAGATAAACTGGATGCAGTGACGGCTGTTTCGGGCAGTGGTCCTGCTTATTATTTTCTGGTTATGGAATCTATGCAAAATGCGGCCTTAAAACTAGGATTAAGTGTTGAAGATGCCCGCTTACTGGTCTTACAAACTGCCTTCGGTGCCGCTAAACTAGCTTTAGAAAGTAACGACGATGCCGCTACATTACGCCAAAGAGTAACCTCAAAAGGTGGTACAACAGAAGCAGCGTTAAAGAAGTTAGTTGATGGTGGCTTGCCGGAGTTATTTGATGTAGCCTTAAAAGCAGCGGCAGACCGCTCAGTAGAATTAAGAAAATAATACTAAAAGAGACCTTTGCACGAATCAGATGACGAGTAAAAATGACTAAAATTTCACTGCT
>CAYTRF010000285.1:0-2783 GCA_964440065.1 uncultured Cocleimonas sp.
AACAAATAATATAATGAGACCTTAAAATATTATTAACACTCGCGATTTTTAAATCTACGGCATCTGCAACAATTTCATTGTCGCATTACCTAGGAAAGACTTGCATATATCAAAATAGTATACTGACCATGGTTTATTCCAAAAAAAGTGACTAAAACCAACTCCTGTGTATTTATCCAGAATTAAAAGCACACCCCCCCACTTTTCCTCCTTTTTTTGAGAATACTGTGATCGTGATATTTATCTAAAACATTATATGTCATTTAAAATAGGCCCCTATCAATTTAGTAGTAAGTTATTTCTAGCTCCCATGGCTGGCATTACAGATCGCCCCTATCGTGATATTTGTCGTCATTATGGTGCGGGTTTAACCGTATCTGAAATGATTACATCCGACCCCTCCTTATTGCAGTCACGCAAAACCCAATTACGCTTATTGGATCGGGATGAACCAGAGCCGCGCTCCATTCAAATTGTAGGGACCGATCCAGAAATAATGGCCAATGCCGCAATAACCAATCAAAATAATGGCGCTAATATTATTGATATCAATATGGGTTGCCCTGCCAAAAAAGTGTGTAACAAAGCTGCTGGCTCTGCCTTATTACGTGATACCAAACGTGTAACAGAAATTCTGACGGCGATTGTAGAGTCCGTCAACATTCCCGTTACTTTAAAAATACGTACAGGTTGGGGAAACACTAATCGAAATGCTTTAAAAGTAGCTAATATTGCTGAGGATTGTGGTATTTCAAGTTTAACGGTTCACGGCAGGACACGGAATCAAGCCTATACAGGTTTTGCAGAGTACGAAACCATCCGCCAAATAAAAAAAGCCGTAACTATTCCAGTCATTGCCAATGGTGATATTTTAGCATTAAAGGATATTCAGTTCATATTCGACTACACCGCTGTAGATGCCGTGATGTTAGGGCGGATTACTCAGGGTCAGCCATGGGTTTTTAAAGAGCTAAATGAGCAATTAACAGGAGATTTTTCAAGTAAGCCAATAACGGCAAATGATAAAGTAGTGGCTCTGTTAAATCATATTGGTGCCATTCATCGCCACTATGGAACAGGTCAAGGAGTTCGTATTGCACGAAAACACATCGGCTGGTATTTATCTAATCTGATTAAACATGATCAAAATTTACTCAAAGCATTTAAAAAAGAAGTGTTTGTTATTACTGATTCAGAAAAACAGTATGACCTGCTAGAAAGTAAGCTGAATGATTTGATCGAACAGAAATGGATTAAATAAACAGACAAGGAAAGGTTAAGGTATGAACCACCCTATGAAAACACTCCCAATCACAACTCCCAACGGTCATTCACTTGCTGATACGACTCGAACCACAGTAAAAGAGTATCTACAGCTTCTCGGCGATCAAGATGCCACTTATCTTTATCGTCAGGTGATGGATGAAGTAGAGCGCCCTTTGCTGGAAGTTTTAATGGAATATACTGATGGTAATCAGTCACGAACTGCTTCCTTTTTAGGTATTAATCGAGCCACTTTACGATCTAAATTAAAACGTCACTCTTTGATTTAAACGGATTGCTTGTTAAAGTAGTAACATGACGACACTACCTGACAAACACCAACAAGTTTTAAATGTACATGCCAGCTTGGTAAATATGGTTGTACAAGCTTTTCATAATACGCAGTTACGTCCTCAGCTTAACCAAGTACTTAAAACAAGTGCTGAAAATGGTTGGCAGGAATTAGTGTTAAGAATTTATAAAATTATGGAGGGTGATCGCTCCGATAAATTACTTATGCATCTTGATGAGGAAGACGAAATTATCATCAAGGCAATCCTAACTGGCTTACAAGACCCAGCAACTCTACCTGATCCTAAGCAACCAAGTGCTAACCCCACTATGGCGGCACCAGGGATTGCTCATATGATAAATGAGGCTAGCACGGGAAATCCCCAAGCACTTAGCTTACTGTCCCATATGGCGGAGCAAATGAGTCACACAGGGGGTGACATGACACGTTTAGCAGGCATCATCAAAAAATTAGTAGATGGCGAAAGAAACCCTGATGTGCTTTATAAAGGTATGGGGGCTCAAGGTGAAAGTTTAGTAAATTCAATTCTGGAGGAACTTGGGAAAATTCAACTACACTGACTTACGTTATTTTTACTGACAATAAACTTGCAGACATAAAAAAACCTCGTACTAAAAAGTAACGAGGCTTTAGAAAATCCACACTAAAAATACTTACTTATTTATTTAAGAGCGTCCTGTAACACCTTTAAGCCATCAAAATCTCCTTTAGCCGCAAGGCTTGCTTGCTCATTCCACGAATCCATAGCGTCTTTATTATTATTTAATCGTGCACCCGATGCCTCAAGCATATCCCGTAAAATATCATCATCCATATCAGCTAACTTTGTATAACTATCAATGCCTAAGTCATTCAGTGTTGAAACCATGCTGGGGCCGATACCCGAAAGCTTCGTCAAATCATCTCCAGTAGACTTTGTCGTTATTGTTGATTTTTTAGTCATTACTGGTTTTTTTGCAGCAATTTTTCTGGTACCAGTTTTTTCTCCAGAAGTCGTTGCTTTTATTTTACTAGCTGACTTTGTAGTAGCTTTTTTAGCCGTTGTTTTTGGAGAAACCTTAGATCCTTCTTTTGAGGCAACTGAGGCAGCTTTTTCAGGAGTAGTTTTATTGCTTGCTTTTTTTATGGGTGCTTTCTTAGTTGCTATTGAATTTCTTTCTTTTGATCCAGCTGCCGATTTTGTTGTCGACACATTAGTTTTTGTAGC
>CAYTRF010000286.1:0-2772 GCA_964440065.1 uncultured Cocleimonas sp.
CTCTGATTAAATCCAATTATTCTGTCTAAAACGGTTTAACCACTACCATAATTAAAATGACTACCGTTAAAATTAATGGTAATTCATTCATCCACCGATAGAATATTCCGCCATGATTGAGATGCCCTTGTTGCATTTCTTTCATACGGGCTTTGCACCAAAAATGATAGCCCAACATGAGAGCAACAAATAATAATTTTACGTGCAACCAACCACCAGAAAATCCATAAGCCAACCACAACCACAAGCCTGAGCCAATGGCGATCATCATCATTATGGTCATAAAACCGTATAATTTTTTTGCCATAATGGCAAGGCGATCAACGTCCTCCCCAGCTTTTTTCCCTTCTACAAAATGAACGAAAATCCGTGGCAAATAAAAAATTCCTGCCATCCATGACATCACAAATAGAATATGAAAGGTTTTAAGCCATAACATAACAACTTATCTCACTAAAAATGAATATTGAATCATACTAAATTATGCTTTGGACATCTTTATTAATACAGAAATAGTCTTTAACACCTGATAATATAAAATCTACTTTATCTAGGTTTTCATAAGTAAAAAGTACGCCCCTTGAATGATAGCTCATTTTGTTGTTTAAAAATGATACTAGAATTTATGCAACGCTCTCCCTGTTTTTTTATTGGGGGTATAAATAAGGAACAAAACTTGTCTGATCAAACCATCTTCTGGCATGACTATGAAACCTGGGGCGTAGACCCTCGTCGTGACCGCGCCGCACAATTTGCAGGTATCCGCACCAATCTCGATTTAGAGGTGGTCGGTAAGCCGGTGATGTTTTACTGCAAGCCCACGACTGATTTTCTACCGCATCCTGATGCGGTGCGAGTAACAGGTATCGCGCCACAATTAGCGGATAAAGAAGGCACAAACGAGGCCGAATTTTTTGGCCGCATCAATGAAATATTCTCCGTGCCACAAACCTGTGGGGCAGGCTATAACAGTATTCGCTTTGATGATGAAGTGACTCGCTTTGGCTTTTATCGCAACTTTATCGACCCTTACGCACGCGAATGGCAAAATGGCAATAACCGCTGGGATATTCTTGATTTAGTGCGGATGACTTACGCCTTGCGTCCTGAGGGCATTATCTGGCCTACCCGCATTGACGATGATGGCATAGAAGTTGCCAGTTTTCGTTTGGAGCATTTAACACAAGCCAATGGTATCGAACAAGTGGGCGCTCACGATGCCCTTGTCGATGTAAAAGCCACTATTGATATTGCGCGATTAATCAAGAAAAAGCAGCCACGTTTATACGATTACTTCTTTAATTTACGCATTAAAAGCAATGTTGCTCCGATGTTAAATACAAATATTGAACTTGCTCAACGTAAAACCATGTTACATATTTCTGGCATGTTTCCAGCATCACAGGGCTGTATTTCAGCCATTGTTCCCTTACTGGTTCACCCCGTTAATAAAAATGAAATTATCTGTTATGACTTGCGCCATAACCCTAGTGAATTTCTGAAAATGAGCGTGGATGAGATTAGTGAAAATCTCTACAAACCACGGTTTGAAAGGGATGAAAATCATAAGCACATTGCCTTAAAAGGTATTCACATCAATAAATCTCCTGCTATATCCCCAATCAATACACTAACAAATGATCAAGCAGAACGCTGGAGAATGGATTGGAATATTATAGAAAAAAATAAACAAATATTACTCAATGACGACACCTTAATTCGTCGTTTAGAAGAAATGTACTCACGTAAACGAGAACGTGGTGAATGCGACCCTGATGCGAACTTATACGGCGGGTTTATCAGCAATGGTGATCGAAAACTGTGTAATCAAGTTTTAACGTCATCACCTGAAAGATTAGCCACTTGGACGCCTAGTTTTAAGTCCGCACGTTTACAAACTCTATACCCACGCTACCGCGCAAGAAATTGGCCAGAAACCTTAGATGAAACCGAACAGCAAAAGTGGCATGCCTTCTGCCATGCACGTTTAATCGACGGTGAATTTGAATGTAATTTAACGGCAGAGCAATTTCAGCAACGCTTGGAAGAGCTATCTCAAGAAGAATTAAATGAAGCCGAACAAAAAGCGCTTAATGACTTAGTGGATTGGGTTCAGGGGTTTATGTAGTTAGACCTACCATTAGCCTAAACAGGATAAACCCTAGATCAAAGGATCAATCAGAACAACACTTCAAAATTTATAGCCTATTTCAAATGCCACTAAACCATTGGTCACTTCACCCACTTTAGGCAATGGGATGATGTTGGTAAATAAGCCTTTTTCACGCCCAATTCTGAGTTTGAACAAGGGATAACACTGCAATTTTCTATTATCTTCTGTATGGCTATGCCCTTTATAAGCACAATGGAAATTTAGCATAGGCGTATAGATGCCATATTTATAACGATCCTGCGATATGTTACTAAACACGATATATGATCTTTTATGGTAGGTGTCAACAAAAGTACCCGCCCCATTTTCAAAATTCCAAGCATTTCTCTTAATCGTCTTCGATGCAGCAAAGTAATTGAGATTTCCATCATTGGTCTGAGGCTCTACCTTAAAGTGCTTAACGATACCTATAGGGTATACGCTAATATCTTTCAAAAGCTCACTTGAATAGGTGTTACTCATCGCTAGCAATAATACTAAATAGCGTAGAAAAATCATGCCATATCCTCAGTAAAAAGAGTAAAAAAGGGGTCTGGAAAAAGTGAAAAAAGGGGTCAGTACCAATGCCAGTAAGTTAAGCCCTTTGATTCCATTTTAGC
>CAYTRF010000287.1:0-2769 GCA_964440065.1 uncultured Cocleimonas sp.
ACCCCCCCACTTTTGAATGATAGCTCGCTTTTGTTGTTTAAAAACGATACTAGAATTTATGCATGGCTCCGTGTTTTTTATTTACTAAATTATCTTAATCAAATAAAGGAAGGAGGAAACTGGATGTGGTAATGAGTCCTATACCCGTGATGACGCTAAAGGGATCTCTGATGAAGTCTGAAGAATCAATTCCCCATATATTGTAATCGGAGCATAATAATTCGTGCGGCTTCTTTTTGTAAATCTTCACGGATTTTATCCTCTTCTTCCACTTTTCCTAAAGCGAAGTTAGCATCGTAAATAAAAGAACGATCCAGTCTAATACGCAGTTTTTCGGATGCTTTCTGACTGTTTATTTGAACGGAGTAATCAAGTTTTAAAAAAACTAAATATTCACGGACTTTACGTGTACGAGTGTAAGAAACCACACGTTTATCTTCTCGTAAACCACTTATATTAATTATTGTGGAGGCTTTCTTTAATAGCTGCCCCCCCGATTCTTCCAAAGCAATATCAAAAACTTTATACAAGCCGTGTTCATTGTTTAATCCCGTAAGCTGTACTTGTTGTACAGCTTTAGGCAAGTCGATATTTTTTCTGAGATGAAAGCTATTACCACTACAGGCTGACAGCATGAATAAGCTTTGTAATAGTACAAAAACGACCAGAAATTTACTAATGATTAGCTTATTTTTCATATACCTACATTTCTAATTAGCAACAATATTAACTAAGCGTCCTTTTACTACAATCACTTTTCGCACCGTGGTATCTTCTAAAAAGCGTTGTATATTTTCATTTTCCATTGCTAGTGCTTTGACAGATTCATCATCCGCATCAACAGCCACATCAACTTTTCCACGGAGCTTGCCGTTTATTTGGATCATCATTTGGATATTGGATTGCTCCAAAGCCGACTCATCAACTTCAGGCCATATTTCATCCATCACAATGCCTTCTTTACCTAAATGATTCCACAACTCTTGTGCGGCGTGAGGCATAATCGGCGCTAACATTAATACAATATGTTCAAGTGCTTGTTGGCGTATTGCTCGCGTTTGCGAGTCTGCACCATGGAACTTTGAAAGCTGATTGATCAACTCCATATTGGCAGCAATGGCGGTGTTAAATGTATGACGACGCGCCATATCATCTGTGACTTTCTCCAATGTCGTAAACACCTTACGGCGCATCTCCGATTGAGATTCGCTTAGATTATCTAAATCCAGTTCGGTATCAGGATTAACACTGACATGATCAAAGATCTGTCGCCATAAACGCTTAATAAAGCGATTGGCACCTTCAACACCTGTATCGGACCATTCCATGCTTTGATCAGGCGGGGCAGCAAACATTGAGAACACCCGCAAAGTGTCCGCGCCATAGGTTTGGATTAACTCAGCAGGATCAACGCCATTGTTTTTGGATTTTGACATTTTGCTCATGCCAGCTGATTCAATCTCACGGTTTTGATCATCGGTAATTTTAGTTACTTTACCTTTTTCATTGCGTTCGATGGTAACGTCTTGCGGTGCAACCCACTCTTGTCCGCCACCCTCTTTTTCATAATAGTAAGTATCGGCTAAAACCATCCCTTGAGTTAATAGCTTGGTAAACGGCTCATCACATTCGACTAAACCTTCATCTCGCATTAATTTGTTAAAGAAACGCGCGTAAAGTAAATGCAGTACCGCATGCTCTATGCCACCAACATATTGGTCAACTGGCAACCAGTAATCAGCACGTTCATCCAGCATGGATTTATCGTTATCAGGACCAGTGTAACGCGCGTAATACCATGATGATTCAAAGAAAGTATCGAAAGTATCGGTTTCTCTAGTTGCGCCTTTGCCACATTTTGGACATTGCGTTTCGTAAAATTCAGGCATGCTTTTTATCGGAGACGAACCCGCTTCATCGAACACCACATCAGTTGGTAATTCAACAGGCAAGTCTTCATCTGGCACGGCTACCGCACCACAATCATCACAATAAATAATTGGAATCGGACAACCCCAGTAACGCTGTCGAGATACACCCCAATCACGCAGGCGATAATTAATGGTTTTACGCCCTTTTTTATTTTCTTTCAAAAAATCAGCAATACTATCGAAGGCTTCTTCTGAGCTAAGACCATCAAATTCATAGGAATTAATTAACACACCTTTTTCAGTGTATGCACCCTCTTCAATATTAATACCACCCGCTACCGTTTCATTGGCGGAAGTAATGACTTGCTGAATATTTAATTGATACTTTTTAGCGAAATCCCAATCACGCTCATCATGTGCAGGCACTGCCATAACAGCGCCTGATCCATAACTCATAAGTACAAAGTTCGCCACCCAAACAGGTACACTCTCACCGGTGATAGGGTGTACCGCACTCACTCCTGTTGCCACCCCTTTCTTTTCCATGGTCGCCATTTCTGCTTCAGTGGCTTTCATGTTTTTGCATTCTTTAATGAAAGTGTCTAACTCTGGATTTTTCCCTGCAGCACGAATCGCCAAAGGATGTTGAGGTGCAACCGCTAAATAAGTTACACCCATTAAAGTATCTGGTCGCGTTGTAAAAACACTTAAAGATTCTTCACTGTCCTCTAAACTAAACTCTAGTTCTACACCTTCTGAGCGCCCTATCCAGTTCTCCTGCATGGTGCGAACTTGGGCTGGCCATTCTTCTAGTTTAAGTACATCTTCTAGTAGCTCGTCGGCATAGGCGGTAATTTTTAAGAACCATTGATCAATCTCACGTTGCTCAACAATGGCG
>CAYTRF010000288.1:0-2754 GCA_964440065.1 uncultured Cocleimonas sp.
TTTATAAAATATCTACCAACTTATCTTAAGAGTGAACATACAAGTGGGGGGGTGTGCTTTAATGGGCTGTTTTTGAACTTAATAGGCAACTTAGCGACTAATTTGTTAATATAAAAAAAGTTTTTTAGGGGATGAGAATGTTTTTAAAAAATAGTTTATTCATCGTTTTACTCGTATTGATGACGGGTTGTACACAGTTGCCTGTCGAAACAACGAGCGCGATTTCTGCTGTAAAAAAGCCAATTACATCCAAGCAAGCTGGCTGGAATAAGCGCCAACAGCTATTGTCTAGAAAAAACAAGTGGAATCTTAATTCCAAAGTAGCGGTCACTTTTCAAGATGAGCATTGGCCTTTTGGTTTGGATTGGGTGCAGCAAGGTCAGCATAACTATGTAATGAATATGAAAAACCCTTTAACGGGCGCATTAGTTGCTAAGTTAACGCGGGATCGCTCAGGTGTTTCATTATTGACAAATGATGGTCGAACCCATCGTAGCAACGATGAAGAGCAACTACTAAAAAGGCAATCGGGTATTTCTTTACCAGTGAAGGGCATGAAGCATTGGGTACGTGGCATTTCTTCGCCTTTATATAAAGTCGATAAATTGCTTTTGGATAACTTAGGTCGTCCACAGACGTTGTATCAAGCGGGATGGAAAATCTCATATTCTAAATATCCAACAAATAGCTATGATGCCTTACCTAGAAAAATATTTATTACCCGCGCGAAAGATGATCTTAAAGTAAAAATGATCGTAAAAAGATGGCAGGGGATTTAACTCTGAAAAGTCTCACACTAGCGGCACCTGCAAAGCTCAATCTGTTTTTGCATATCACGGGTAAGCGTGATGATGGTTATCACAATTTACAGACGGTTTTTCAACTTCTTGATTATTCAGATGAAATTACCTTACAACGGCGGGATGATGGCATTATCAAACGTGTTAAAGGCTTGGATCATGTTCCAGAAGATGTCGACCTGTGTATCCGCGCAGCAAGGTTATTAAAAAAGTCAGTAGAAGAAAATAATCAAGGCTCTTTTGGTGTCAATCTATCCATAAATAAACAATTACCCATCGGTGGCGGAATAGGGGGCGGAAGCTCTGATGCAGCGACTGTTTTACAGGGCTTAAACAAACTTTGGCAGTGTGATTTTACGACTCAACAACTGGCAGACTTAGGTTTGCAGTTAGGTGCAGATGTGCCTGTATTTGTAAAAGGGTATTCAGCGTGGGCTGAAGGCGTAGGTGAGCAAATCACGCCAATAACATTAGCTGAGAAATGGTTTTTAGTGATTCATCCGAAAATTTCTGTATCAACGGCAGAAATTTTTGCCGATCAGGCATTGACACGCGATAGCGAACCCATCACAATAGCGCGCTTTCTGGAAGGCGCAAGTTCAAACACTCTCTCGAATAATATTGTGAATGTTTTTGAACCAGTAGTGAGAAATAAATACCCACAAATTGCAGATGCACTGGATTGGTTATCGAATTTTTCACCCGCACGATTAACAGGAACGGGTAGTTGTTTATTCGCTTCTTTTGATGGTAAAACCGAGGCACAACAGGTGTTGGATCAATTACCTGATAAGTGGCACGGTTTTATTGCAAAAGGTGTTAATCAATCACCATTGTTTAACTCGTTATAATGGTGCTAGAATAGCCTCTTTTTAGAAAATATTGGGTCGTCGCCAAGTGGTAAGGCTCTGGGTTTTGATCTCAGCATGCATAGGTTCGAATCCTATCGACCCAGCCATATTCGATTGGCATATTGAGTCTTTTTTAATAAGCTCAATGTGCCAAATCTTTTAACTCTTTAAACGGTCTTTTTTTTATATAAGGACTTTTTGGATTTATCGTGCCAGAAGATTTAAATAACATGATGGTTTTTTCTGGGAACGCAAACCCAGAACTCGCTCGTGAAATTACTGAGTTATTAGGCATTTCCGTAGGTAATTGTACCGTCACACAATTTAGTGATGGTGAAGCCCACATTGAAATTCTTGAAAATGTACGTGGTCGGGATGTTTTTGTCATCCAACCGACCTGTGCACCAACCAATGATAACTTGATGGAATTATTGATCATGGTGGATGCCATGTATCGCGCTTCTGCGGGTCGTATAACGGCAGTAATTCCTTATTACGGTTATGCGCGTCAAGATCGTCGTGTGCGCTCACGTCGCGTGCCAATTTCCGCAAAGTTAGTGGCAGATATGTTGGCAACCAGCCATGTCGATCGTGTTTTGACGATTGATTTACACTCGGATCAGATTCAAGGTTTCTTTGACTTACCCGTAGATAATATATACGCATCAGCCGTGCTTTTGCGTGATATTAAAGAGAAAGATTACGAAAACTTAACAATTGTTTCGCCTGATGTGGGTGGTGTGGTTAGAGCGCGCGCTATGCTAAAAAGTTTAGGTGATCCTGGTTTGGCGATTATTGATAAACGTCGCCCAGAACCGAATGTATCGGCGGTTATGCATATAATCGGTGATGTTAAAGATAAAACCTGTGTTTTGATTGATGATTTAGTCGATACCGCAGGTACATTGTGTCATGCCGCAAAAGCACTAAAAGAACATGGAGCAACACGAGTGATTGCTTATGCTACGCATCCTGTTTTTTCAGGGCCTGCCATTGATAACATTGAAGGCTCAGAGTTGGATGAAGTCGTTGTGACAAATTCAATTCCTTTGAGTGAAAAAGCTGAAAAGTGTGTTAAAATCCGCCAGCTCTCGGTTGCCGAT
>CAYTRF010000289.1:0-2745 GCA_964440065.1 uncultured Cocleimonas sp.
CCAAAAGCGCGTTTGGTAATGCGAATTCCTGGGGCAGACTGACGACGTTTGTATTCGCTCAATAACACCATGTTAGCTACACGGCGCACGGTTTCTTCTTCATAACCTTGCGCTACAATATCTGCTACGCTTTGAAATTCTTCGATAAACATTCTAAGAATCGCATCCAAAATATCATAAGGTGGTAGTGAATCTTCATCAACTTGGTCGGGTGCTAGCTCTGCTGATGGGGGGCGAGTAATAACACGATCAGGAATAATTTCGCCGTCACCCTTAGCAAGGGATAGGCTGTTGCGATAGCGCGATAGCTCATAGACACTGGTTTTAAACACATCTTTTAAAGGCGCATAACCGCCCGCCATATCGCCATAAAGCGTCGCATAACCCACTGCCATTTCACTCTTATTGCCCGTGGCAAGAAGCATTTTCCCTAGTTTGTTTGACATTGCCATGAGCAGAACACCGCGAGAACGCGCTTGAATATTCTCTTCGGTCACATCACGCTCAAGCCCATCGAACTCAGCCGAAAGTGCATCCATAAAACGATTAAAAATAGGCTCAATCGGTATTTCTCTATATTTTACGCCCTGCGTTTTTGCCTGTTGCGCGGCATCGTGTTTACTAATATCAGCCGTGTATTTAAATGGCATCATAATAGCTTCAACATTCTCTGCACCCAATGCATCAACGGCAATCGCCATAGTTAAAGCAGAATCAATACCGCCCGATAAACCCAGCATGACACCAGGAAAGCCATTTTTACTCACGTAGTCTTTAACGCCTTTTACTAAGGCATTGTAAATGCATTCATTCTTATTAAAAGGGCGTGCTGGCACGGGTGTTGGCAATTTATTAAAAGGAACTGGCTGGGTAAAAACACCTGATTCAAACTTGGGTGCTTGAAAAGCTAACTGACCCGTTGCATCAAAAATTAGGGACTCGCCATCAAATACAAGCTCATCTTGCGCACCTTCGAGATTGCCATAAACAATGGGGCAATTGTTTTCACTAGAGCGCTTTTTTAATAATGCTAAACGCTCGGTAGTTTTATTGGCGCGAAATGGGGATGCATTCAATACAAATAAGACTTCAGCACCTGCTTTTCTAGCATTGCTTGCGGGCTTAGTTTTCCAAATATCTTCACAAATTAATAAGCCAACTTTATGCCCATTAATTTCAACGATTCCGTTTTTATCGTCACTATGGAAATAGCGTTTTTCATCAAACACACGGTAATTAGGCAGATGTTGCTTGGCATACTGAGTGATGATTTTGCCATCATGTAATACACACGCCATATTATAAAGCTTGCCGTCACGCTGGATAGGCGCGCCGATGATAGCGGTAATATTTTGTGTAGCTTCGGCGATAGTAGAAAGAGCATCTTCTATTTTTTGTATAAAGGCAGGACGAAATAATAAATCCTCAGGTGGGTAACCTGATAAAACCAGTTCAGGAAATAAAATAGCATCGGCATTTTCACTTTTCGCTTTTTCAATCGCCTCTATAATTAGCTGAGTATTGTGCTTAAAGCTTCCAACAGTGGGATTAATTTGAGCAATGGATACAGATAAAGACATATGCAGTTCGATATAAAACAGAATCTGAATTTTACACTATTTTAGGCAAAAAAAAGGGGCGTAAATAACGCTCCCTTTCAGAATTAATTAGAGAACCAATTATTTCTTCAATAAATCACGAATCTCACCCAGTAAATCTTCTTGTGAAGGGCCTTTCTCTTCTTCGACTTTATTACGTGTAGCAATCTTCACAATAATGAATACAACAAGCATAATGATTAAAAAGTCGATGAAGCTTTGTACAAATGAACCCCAGTTAAGCATGATTGGATCAAGCCCTTTATCTCCACCGCCTATGTCGGCAAGTTTATAACCTAGGTCTGAAAAGTTAACGCCACCTAATGCAACACCAATGGGCGGCATAATGACATTACTGACTAATGATGAAATAAGCTTCCCTGAAGCAACACCAATGATAATACCTGTTGCCATATCAATCAGGCTTCCGCCCATTGCAAACTCTTTAAAATCTGAAATCATTCCCATAATATTTTCCCCGTTAGATAAGTAAAAATACTCATCCCTTAAAATTGTTGCAATCCTAAATGAGAATGAATATTCATATCCATGATAAACTAATTTATAGGCA
The DNA here is from genome assembly GCA_964440065.1 of uncultured Cocleimonas sp. Taxonomy (GTDB): domain Bacteria; phylum Pseudomonadota; class Gammaproteobacteria; order Thiotrichales; family Thiotrichaceae; genus Cocleimonas. The sequence goes on from CAYTRF010000289.1 coordinate 2,170, forward strand.
TATGAAAGAGTTGTATGCGTATGATTTATATAAGCTTATTGTTTATCACTACTAGCAGGATAGTAAAGAACCTTCTTTTAGCTTGGGATGATAACAATTTTCTTGGGATTTAAGGATAGTATTTTTTTTGCGGTATCTACAGAAATTAAGCAACGCTTTCCGCCGAGAAATGTAAATGCGAGTTTGCCATCTATGATGTCTTGTTGCTGCTTTTCAGTCACAAAAAGATACTTTATGCTGGTGCCGACAACAAAATTAAAACGAATCTCGGCATCCTCTTCATTAAGAAGATTATCCGATATCAGTTTGTTAATTTTCTGATTGGTTTCTTTTTTAATTCTCGAAGCTTCTTTTTTTAAACGAGCGGCTTCTTGTTTCTCTTTATTTTCTTGTTGTTTCCTTTCACCATAAAATTGAGCTAAGTCAGATGGTTCGTGGTTTTTTCTGACTTGCTTTGGTTTTGATTTAAATTTCTTCTTTTTTGGTTTTTCAGTCGCTTTAGCCACTTGTTCTTTGGAAACTAGCCCAGCTTTTAATAGTTGATCACTAAGGGAACTCATATTTACCTTAAAGGTC
>CAYTRF010000290.1:0-2741 GCA_964440065.1 uncultured Cocleimonas sp.
GCCAATGACACAGGCATGTAATAAGGCTTTATGTCCCACGGTAACATCATCACCAATGATGAGCGGGCAACCAATTTGTTTATCGGTGACTTTGACGCTGTGTTCATTGCTGGCATGAGTAACGTGCAATACGGAGGCATCTTGGATATTACTTCGTTTGCCTATCTTTATGTAATTCACATCGCCACGGATTACCGTCATTGGCCAAACTGAGCTATCTTCACCAATTTCAACTTCACCAGAAACTAAGGCTGTTTCATCTATATAAGCAGATGAGTGAATATTGGGTAAGTGATCTTCAAATTTTCTAATCATGGCTCAGTACTAATGTTTCTCTTTAGGTTTTTAATTAAAAAACGGGCAGGGTGACAGTTATTAAGTAGCTTGAAGCTTTGATCTGATTGTAGTTTATTTTCCAACAACTCAGTTAATATTTTTGCACAATAACCGCTAGTGGTTAGCCCACGAGAGCCCAAACAACCCAATACAAACAATCCCTCTTGATATTTAGCATTAGGATACACCTTCCATTGTTTACCTTGGTGTAAATCATCATAGGTGTTTTGATAGAAATTTTTATCAGGTAATCCACCCACATAGGGAAAGCGGTCAGGACTAGTCAACCGCACGGCACCATGCGCGCTGTTTGTTTGTTTTAGGGATTCGGCGAATTCAGGTAGGTATTGCTTTAGTTGATTCAAGTTAATGGCATCTGCCTCAGGTGTTATTTCAGGCTGATTAATATTACGCTCAAAAGTAGCACCAAAAGTATGTTGATTATTAATCGCTGGGGTTAAATAACCCTCATGTCCAATCACAGTTTTAAGCTGGCTTGAAAACTTAGAGGCTGCTGCTAAGGTTGTTTGACCCGCAACAGGCATATTAGGTAAAAAACTCGATTGTTCAAAGCTTACTAAATCTTTGCCATTAGCGATTATAACCACCTCCGCTGATTCAATAAGCTCACTTTTATGATTCAATACCTGCCAACCTTTGTCAGTTCTCTTTAGTTGAATCGCTTCGGTTTGATAAATAATTTTACAATTAGGGTGATCACTTAAAGCTTTTGTAAAGCTGACGGGGTCTATCCATGCGCCCTTTGGGAAGTAGCTGGACTTGTAAGAACGATTAGGGTGAAGTTTAATTCCTGCGACTCGCTTTGTTTCATCCTCATCCAATAATTGAATAAGGTCAGTGGATAAATTACGATCCTTTAAAGTTTCCCAACGTTTTTCTTCTCGCGAATTGTGAACCAGTTGCAACACACCACAAACATCCCATTCAATTTGTTTACTGTGTTCTTCAAGTTCTTTTAATAAAGAGAGGGTGTAATGAAAACTTTGGGTATAAAACTCTTCACCGTCGCTTGGAGTAGCTGTCATTTTAGGTGAGATTACACCAGCGGGATTTCCCGATGCCTCGGTAGCGAGTTTTGAATGCCGCTCGATTAAAGTAACCTGCCAGCCTGCTTGGCATAGATGCCATGCCACTTGCGCGCCAGCAATTCCACCACCAATGATTACCGCGTGTTTTTTCTTCCAATCATAGGGGGGATGTTGAAACCAGCTTGGCGAACTCATAATGGCGTATATTACAATGTTTCAACCGCTACTGCATCTCGCTACACGATTTGCTGCATACTTTTTTGGCTCTTTGGTGAGCCTAAAAAACCAACACCTCCCCATTTTTCGCTAGTTTTTTAATAAAGATGAGAGATATCCATATCGACTTAGGTGTAAGAGTGAATTAAACACTATTTTAAAAAGTAACTCGAATAGCTAAATGATCGGATGGATATTGATTAATTCGAGAAATTTTATTGCTACCAAAGGTTGCAAATTTTTTTATATCGACACCTTTGCTCCAGACTCTGTCATAGCGAGCCTTATAAGGATTCATTTTCCATGTGAATCTATGTTTTTTGATCGATCCTGTACTTTCCCATGCATCAATAACCCCTTCAGGTTTAAGGCCTAACCATTCAGATTTGCGTAAATTTGTGTCCCCAGCAAAAATTATTTTCCCCTTATGTTGATTCATTAATTTTAAAATTTGTTCTGCTTGATCAATACGCATTGATGAGCCTGCTTTGAGGCTTTCCAGATGTGCAGTTAATATTGTGAGCCCATCAATGCTAAGCGCTGATAAACCACGACCTTGATCTGAGTAGTCAAACTTATTATAACTAGAATTAAGAATAGGGGACTTAACCGCGATAACTTCAAAGTAGGATCGCTCACTGGGTTGTTGTGGAAACAGAGTAAAGCCCGCTGCATCTAAATGTGGCTTAATATGGGCATGAAAGGTGCGATCAACCACTTCTTGTAGGACGACAATATCAGGTGAGTTGGGTATAAACCCATCAACTAAAGCTTTTTCAATAGGAGCGCCTAATAACAACTGAAACATTGCTGATTCTGTTCGAACATCAAGGTGCTTATCTTCTAAACCATTGAGATTCCAGCAAACTAATTTCACTATTTTAGAACCTTTATTTGAATGTGAAATTTTAATATAGCCTATTTCATTCATTAGTATTCGTTTTATCGGGTCTTATTATAATAAGTGCAGTTACAACTAATATGGCACCAAATATCGTCAACCAATTCCACTGTTCGTCAAAAAATAACCACCCCCAAAATGCTGCTAAAGGTGGGACTAAATAGAAATAACTGGCTACTTTTGTGGCTTCGCCATGGCGAATCATGTAAAGCAATAGCAGGATGGCAATTAGTGAAAGG
>CAYTRF010000291.1:0-2725 GCA_964440065.1 uncultured Cocleimonas sp.
ATTTGGGAGATGGCGATTAAGTCTAGCCTCGGCAAACTTGAGGCTGATTTAGAGGCTATGACAGCGGAGCTTAATAAGCTTGGTGTAATTGAGCTAGCTATTTCATGGCAGCATTCTAAGCAGGTTGAGTTACTCCCTCATCATCATCGTGATCCTTTTGATCGTTTGATTGTATCTCAAGCAATCTGTGAGCCTTTAATTTTATTGACGCATGATAAAGTGCTAGCTGAATATACGAATTTGGTTAAGCTTGTTTAGCTCTATTAATTATCCAACTAGTTGTACTAAACGGCCAGCCGAACAACGCAAACTCGGAACGAAGCAATACTAGCCGATAGCAAAAAAAATGAATAAAAGTGGGGGGGTGTGCTTTCCCCTATTTTATTAAATCCCTTCTGCCTCCAAAGACAAATAAACCTGAAAGGCATTTTTACGGTTTGCAGCTTCAAAAGCGGGTAAGTCTTTAAACTCAGACCAGTCAATTTCATTGTAGGCTTCATCAAAATCCGTTAAATCTTCCACTGCCTGTGCCATTTTTTCTCTCATAAAAGCCAAATAGGTGCGTGTTAAAGAAATCGCCTGATTAGGATCTTTAGCCGCAGGGCCGTGCCCAGGCACCAAAGCATGAAGTTTGATTGCCTCCATTTCCTCTAAAGTATCAAGCCAATGCTTGGTATTATTACTCCCTAAAAAGGGAACCCGTCCTTCAAAAATAATATCACCTGTGTATAACACGCGATCATTTTCAACGAACAACGTCATATCACCTGCGGAATGTGCTGAACCGATTACATTAATCGTAAAATCAATATTACCTACTGTGAATTTTTCACTTTTACTGATAATTCGATCAGGAATAACAATCACTGTCTTATCATTTACCCACGGATCAAGTGAGAAACGACGCTCTTCTAAACGCTCACTGGCGATATCTGAATCCAAGTATTCATAGACACCTTCAGGGGCAATAATTTCAGCGCCTTCTGCTTTAAAAACTTGCAACCCATAAATATGATCCGCGTGATAATGGCTGACAATAACTTTCACGATGGGTTTATCGGTTAATTTACGAATCTCACCTAATAACATATCTGCTAAAGATGGCGTTCCTAACCCATCAAAAACCACCACACCCGCATCGGTAATCACAAAACCAGCATTTGAGATAAAACCAGCGTTGTCGGTTGCCATACCTGCTTTACCTTGCACGTACCAACTGTGTTCTGCTATTTTCTTTGGCTTCATTTCAACATCAACAGGTGGATAAGCTGTTTTAGCTTGATCCTTTTTTTGATCATTAAGGGTTTCAGCTGCTAGAGCATTGGTAGGCACAAATTCAGTACGACAAAAGCCCCCAATCACCAAACTACTAATTAACATCGCAGCAAAAAGGTAGAAATAAGATCGTATATTGGTTTTTTTAGACATATTATGTGCTTCGTTTAATTTGTAATAAGTGGCGCTCTCCATCAACAAAAGGCACATCTAAGGAATGGCTTTGTGTTAACTCAAACTCTTTGGGTAAATATTGAATTTCAGCCGTTGGGTATTGCCCTTTCATGGTATACAGAACACCACCTTTTGCCAAGTGCTTTGATGTTAAGGAGACAAAATCATAAATCGATGCAAAGGCGCGGCTGATAATGGCATCAAATCCCTTACTCGAAGCAGTGTCCAATTGCCAATTTTCTACTCTTGCCTGTTCTACAGATACATTCTTTAAACCCAGTTCAATCACTGCCTGTTGAATAAAACGGGTTTTCTTACCATTAGTATCTAATGCTGTAAAACTTCGTTCAGGTTGCATAATTGCCAGTGGAATCGTTGGTAAACCACCGCCACTGCCCACATCAAGGCAGTTATCACCTTTGATAAAACCAGCAACCACCAAACTATCAAAGATATGTAGTGGAATCATATCTTTAGGATCACGAACTGAGGTTAAATTATAGGTTTTATTCCAGCGATCAAGCAATTCAACATATTGTTTTAACTGGGTTAATTGGTTTTCGTTCGGATTACAGTTTAGAGACTTTAAACCAGAGTTCCAGAGAGTTTCTAACTGCATTTTTTCAAATCCGAATCAAAACTTATCCATTCATAGCCTTGTATTTTACTCTTTGCACAAATCAAAGCATCTACAAAGTCGATATTTTTATCTAAGTGAATACTCAGTGCTTCGAAGAGAATAACCTTATTCGTATTTACAACACCCTCTAACGCTAGAATTGATTTCAAATCATTAATTACATTTTCTTTTGGTAATTTGTAAAACTTGATTAACACGAATAATACTTCCATCACAACCGTGTCAAGAATTTCGACTTCAATTCTTCTGGACTCAATAGCCTCAAAAATCTTAGTACTTTCGATGAGATGTGCTTCATGATCTCCAACTAAAAAACGAATAATGACATTCGTATCAATCAGTGAAACCATACTTCTCTTCCATTGCCTCTAACATTACTTGCTCTTTAGCTTTATTCAATTCTTCTGTTGTTAAAGAAGGTATAGAGGATAAAGCAGACACTTGTTTTTGGTACTTTCCTGCTAACTTACTGACGATACTCGTTTTTGTAACAGGGTAGACAATTGCGACCGTACGTTTACGACGCTTATCCACTATTTCTAGCGTCTCCGTCAATGTTGTGAAAATTGCGGTGTTTTTTTGAATATCACCAATTCCTATTGATTGCATTACAATCACCTATTTACATAAATGTAC
>CAYTRF010000292.1:0-2716 GCA_964440065.1 uncultured Cocleimonas sp.
CCGAAAAAAGCAATCTAATTGAAAAAGTAAACTTATTTGTTATTGATACTGTATGCAACCAACAAAATCAGTGGCATAAAGAAGGAGTAACAGATATTCGCATCAATATAAATCTCTCTGGAAATCGGTTTATATTCGAAAAGTCTCTGAAACGTTTAGAAGAGAATATGAATAAATATTCCTTGTACCCAACTCACTTTGGTATAGAACTTACTGAAAGAACTCTCTTTGAAATATCTAAACAAACTATTAGAAAATTAGATTTTTTACGTAGGCAAGGAATGAAAATATCAATTGATGATTTTGGCACTGAATATTCATCCTTAAATTATCTTAAAAAATTACCAATCACGACTTTAAAAATTGATAAGTCGTTTATTACAGGGCTACCCAACGACAGAAATGATCAAGCGTTAGTAAAGTCAATCATCAGTATTGGACACTCTTTACAGCTTGATGTAGTTGCTGAGGGCGTAGAAAATAACGAACAACTCTCCTTTTTAAGAGAGAATTCCTGTAATAAAGCGCAAGGATATTTTCTCCATAGGCCGCTCGATAGTAAATTAATACCTGAATTAAAGCTTGTAGCATGATTGTATTACTCTTGTATTAAAATAGCACTTTTATGGGCGAGGGTACTTTCTATCCTGTTTCTAGCGATAATCCCAGCAATTACTTGCACCAACCCCTTACAGCTATTACTATTCCGCCTTTATTGAAAATATAATACTGGGTTTAAATATGCGCACTCACCGTTGTGGATTAGTTGATGAAACATCACTCGATCAAGAAGTTACTTTATGTGGCTGGGTCAATCGCCGTCGTGATCATGGGGGCGTAATTTTTGTTGATTTACGCGATGGTGAAGGTTTGGTTCAAGTTGTTTTTGATCCTGACGATAAAAATATGTTTGATCAAGCTGAAACCATTCGTAATGAGCATATTCTGCGTATTCGCGGACGCGTGCGTAATCGTCCTGAGGGGATGATGAATGACAATATCACTAGCGGTAAGATTGAAGTATTTGCATTAGAACTTGAAACATTAAGCGCTTCTGATACACCTCCTTTCCAGCTAGATGATGATGTAAACGAAGATATTCGCCTTAAATATCGTTACGTTGATTTACGTCGTGATGAAATGCAACAGCGCATTAAAACCCGTGCAAAAATGTCATCAATCATGCGTCACTACCTTGAAGACAATGATTTTTTAGAAATCGAAACACCCATTATGACCAAGGCGACACCTGAAGGTGCTCGTGATTATCTTGTGCCGAGTCGGACACACCCTGGTAATTTCTTTGCATTGCCACAATCACCTCAGCTATTTAAACAAATGTTGATGATGGGTGGAATTGACCGTTATTATCAAATGGCGCGTTGTTTTCGTGATGAGGATTTACGTGCTGATCGCCAACCAGAATTCACCCAAGTGGATATCGAAATGGCGTTTGTAAAAAGTGATGACGTAATGGATATGATGGAAAACATGATCCGCAAACTATTCAAAGACACACGCGATATTGATTTACCCAACCCCATGCCACGTATGACGTACGCTGATGCCATGCATAATTATGGCTCTGATAAGCCTGATATGCGAAACCCCCTCATTCTTGTTGAAGTTAGCGAGCAGATGAAAGATGTAGATTTTAAAGTCTTCTCTGGCCCAGCTAATGATGAAGGTAGTCGTGTAGCAGCACTTCGTGTACCACAAGGTGCTAAGAATATTTCACGTAAAAATATCGATAATTACACCAAGTTTGTAAGTCGTTACGGCGCGCGTGGTTTGGCATACATTAAAGTCAATGAGCTTGATAAAGGCATAGAAGGGCTACAATCGCCTATTCTCAAGTTCCTTCCTGATGAAGTTGCACTGGACATCATGGCAAAAGTCGGCGCAGAGGATGGCGACTTAGTATTTTTTGGTGCCGATAAAACTAAAATTGTTAATGATGCACTAGGGGCGCTACGTGAAGAGCTAGCCAAAGACCTAGCGCTATTAGAAGGTGATTGGGCCGCTCTTTGGATTGTTGACTTCCCCATGTTTGAATGGGACGAAAAAGACAATCGCTGGCAAGCACTTCACCATCCTTTTACTGCACCAACCTGCAGCGTTGAAGAACTTAAAGCTAACCCTGGTGAAGCATTGTCTGATGCTTACGATATGGTTATCAATGGTTATGAGGTGGGTGGTGGTTCGATTCGTATCCATCAGAGCGATATGCAATCCGCGACATTTGATGCCTTGGGTATCTCTGAAAAAGAAGCTGATGATAAATTTGGTTTCTTATTAAAAGCATTAAAATTTGGTTGTCCACCACTGGGTGGTCTAGCCTTTGGCTTAGATCGTTTGGTAATGTTAATGACTAACACTGAGTCTATCCGTGATGTTATTGCCTTCCCTAAAACCCAGACAGCTGCATGTATGTTAACGGATGCGCCAGCAGATGTGCCTCGCAAACAGCTGCGTGAATTAAGCATTCAGGTGAAACTTCCAGAAGCTGATGCTTAAAACATTTTTTTACCACCGAAGCACACAAAAAAACACGGAAAAGTGGGGGGGTGTTGCTTTCAATGGACATCCCTTGTTTCAATCATTACTCGATTTTACTAGGCGATATCCTGCAAACCTTTTAACACTTGGTAAGTCTGAAAAAACAACACCCCCCCACTTTTCGTCGATTTTTTGCAGATTTTCTTTGTTCTTATTT
>CAYTRF010000293.1:0-2715 GCA_964440065.1 uncultured Cocleimonas sp.
TGTCTGCTCGTAGATTTGCAGAAAACTCTGTTCCGCTAATGACTGTGGTCAAGATAATGCTCCGAATATATATGGTAAATTATTACGATATTATAGACTATATTTTAATCATAGCCGTAGGGTTATTACCCGTAGAGTGAAGAATCTAGGTATTAGATAATGCAAGTTAAGCAGGGAATGTAGAGATTGAATATTGGCTTTTCCCAACAGATTCAATAATTTGACAATTGTTAGCTGATAGTCTAACTTTAGAGGACACTCAAATCCCCCACGTTGTTTTATGCTTGAAAATTCTAGTGATCCCTTAGTGCGTTTCGAAAATGTACAAAAAAGTTATGACGGTGAAATTTTAGTTATTAAAGATTTAAATCTAAATATGGAAAGGGGAGAATTCCTTACCATGTTGGGTCCATCAGGTTCAGGCAAAACGACTTGCTTAATGATGTTGGCAGGTTTTGAGCCTGCAACACATGGTGAAATATACCTAGACAACCAACCTATAAATAGCGTTCCCCCGCATAAACGTGGCATTGGTATGGTGTTTCAAAATTATGCCCTTTTTCCACATATGACGATTGGTGAGAATTTAGCATTTCCGCTTGAAGTCCGAAAAATGGGCAAATCAGAGCGCGATGAAAAAGTAAAAAAAGCACTTGATATGGTTCAGCTTAGCCCCTTTGCAGATCGTCGCCCTTCGCAGTTATCGGGTGGACAACAACAACGTGTCGCTGTAGCCAGAGCACTGGTTTTTGACCCTGAAGTAGTTTTGATGGATGAGCCATTAGGCGCACTGGATAAAAACTTACGTGAGCAAATGCAATATGAAATTAAACATATTCACGAACGCCTTGGGGTTACTGTTTTGTATGTAACCCATGATCAAAGTGAAGCGCTAACTATGTCTAATCGCGTTGCTGTTTTTGATGATGGTATTATTCAACAACTCGCACCTCCAGAGGTTTTATATGAAAAGCCAGAGAATGCTTTTGTCGCTGATTTTATCGGTGATAATAACTGCTTACTCGGTTCGGTAGTCAGTGAAGATAGCGATACCTGTGTTGTAAAAACAAGTGATGGTTCTAAAATTAAGGCCAATAAAATCAATATTGGTGCGGTTGGATCGCGAAGTACCTTATCAATTCGACCTGAACGAGTGATTGTTAATCCTGAAAAAAATCAGGCAGAGAATGTGTTTGAAGCAAGAGCCGCTGAGCTTATTTATTTAGGCGATCACATTAGAACCCGAATGGAAGTTTGTGGTAGTAACGATTTCATTGTAAAAATTCCGAACTCTACTCATCACGCTAGCTTAAAAGAAGGCGATACTGTCAAAATAGGCTGGAGCGTAAAAGATTGTCGAGCTTTGAATGCATCTGATTAATGTTTTTATATTTAAAACAACTGTAATTGGCATGGTGCCAAGCACAGCTACAATAAGATGTGATTAACACATCAAAACGATTTCATTTTCACTAAAGGAGATAACAAATGAAAACTTTTCTTAAAACAGCATTAGCAACTGCAGTACTTGCGACAAGTGTGAGTACCGCACAAGCAAAGACCGATATGGTTATTGTTTCTTGGGGGGGAGCTTACACAAAGAGTCAGCAACGTGCTTACCACAAGCCTTATATGGACAATAATCCTGGAATCAATATTATAAATGATGATTCTGCCGCAGAGGGTGCATCAAAGCTTCGTGCTCAAGCAGAAGCTGGCAAAGTAACTTGGGATTTAGTTGATGTTGTACCATCAACGGCAATTGCACTATGTGATGAAGGCATTGCTATGGAAATTGACCATGACAAGCTATTAGCAAATGCGCCTGATGGAACACCAGCATCAAAAGACTTTGGTGACGCAATCATCTCACCCTGTTTCATCCCTCAAATTGTTTACTCAACAACCATTGGTTACCGCAACGATAAGTTTAAAGGCGATGCCGGCCCTAAAACAATTGCTGATGTATTTGACCTAAAGAAATTCCCCGGTAAACGTGCCTTACAAAAAAACCCAGCGGGTAATCTTGAGTGGGCATTAGTTGCTGACGGTGTTGCTGTTGCTGATGTGTACAAAGTGCTAGAAACTGAAGCTGGAATCAAACGTGCATTTAAAAAACTAGATACTATTAAAGACAGTGTTGTTTGGTGGACTAAAGGTGCTCAACCAGGCCAACTTCTTGCTGATGGCGAAGTGGTAATGGCTTCTGCATACAATGGGCGTTTATTCTCAGCCATTGTTGAACACAAGCAACCAGTGAGCATGATGTGGGATGCACAAATTTTTGAATTGGACGGCTGGATCGTGCCAAAAGATGCACCAAATAAAGCTGAGGTATTAAAGTATCTAAGATTTGCTACTGATACTAAGCGTCTTGCAGATCAAGCTAAGTTTATCTCTTATGGCCCTGCTCGTGCATCATCTGCTGGTTTGGTTGGTAAACATGCTGATTTAGGAATAGAAATGGCTCCTCATATGCCTACCGCTCCTGCTAATTCTAAGAATACTATCTACAAAAATAATGTCTTTTGGGCTGATCATAAGGATGAGCTTTCAGAAAAGTTTGAAGCTTGGTTAGCTAAAGGCTAAATCAGTATTAATTTAAGCCAGGGTAATGCTCTGGCTTATTTTTTGTAAATGTATTTTTTAGAAAAAAGCATAAGATATATTTACAAAGGATTATTTCTTTAACCTTCTAAATGGATTCCTAAATAA
>CAYTRF010000294.1:0-2715 GCA_964440065.1 uncultured Cocleimonas sp.
TAATCGAAAAATACCCGAATATAGGGGGGGTGTGCTTAAACGTGGGTTGTATCCCTTCTAAAGCCCTACTCCACACTGCACAAGTTATTAATGAAGCCGAAGAAGCTGATCATTTAGGGGTCAGTTTTTCAAAACCAAAAATTGATATTGATAAAGTACGTGACTATAAATCGGGCATTGTTAAAAAACTAACAGGCGGTTTAAAAGCCCTTGCTAAACAACGTAAAGTTCAAATAATTCATGGTTACGGAAAATTCACATCAGCGAACTCTATAGAAGTGACTGCAGATGATGGAACCACTAGTACGGTAGGTTTTGATAACTGTATTATTGCTGCTGGTTCTCGCGTTACTAAACTTCCTTTTATTCCTTGGGATGATCCCCGAGTGATGGACTCAACAGGCGCACTGGAACTTGAAGAAGTACCAAAGCGACTGTTAGTTGTTGGCGGTGGTATTATTGGACTTGAAATGGCAACGGTCTACGATGCTTTAGGCACTGATATTACTGTTGTTGAGCTTGGCCCAGCACTTATGCCTGGCCCTGATCGTGACATCGTTCGGCCATTGGAGCGCCGCATTAAAAAGAAATATGAAAATATTTTCCTAGATACCAAAGTCACTGCCATAAAACCCACAAAAGATGGATTAAAGTGTACCTTTGAGGGAGACAAAGTAGGTTCTAAGAAAGGTTCGCCAGAAACAGATACATTCGACCGTGTATTAGTATCTATTGGCAGAAGCCCAAATGGAAAACTCATTGATGCTGAAAAATCAGGCGTTGCCGTAAATGATTGGGGCTTTATTGAAGTCGATAAACAACAACGCACCAATATCGATCACATCTATGCCATCGGTGATATCGTCGGTCAGCCAATGCTGGCGCATAAAGCGACTCACGAAGGAAAAACTGCTGCTGAAAATGTTGCAGGCCATAAATCATTTTTTGATGCACGGGTGATTCCATCGGTTGCTTACACCGATCCAGAAATAGCATGGATGGGCAAGACTGAAGAAGAATGTAAAGCTGAAAACATTGAATTTAAAAAAGGTGCCTTCCCGTGGGCTGCTAGCGGTCGTTCACTTAGTATCGGGCGCAACGAAGGCATGACTAAAGTATTGTTTGATAAAGCGACTGGTCAGCTTATAGGTGCAGGTATTGTAGGTACCAATGCCGGTGAGTTAATTGCTGAAGCTGTACTCGCATTAGAAATGGGCGCAGATGCTGAAGACCTTAGCTTAACTGTGCATCCTCACCCCACGTTATCTGAAACACTTAACTTCGCAGCAGAAGTAGCGGAAGGCACTTGCACTGATATCTATTTACCCAAAAAGAAATAAAATCAACTCGTTGAATGGATTATGTTCTATAAGTAAGCCATTCAACGCTAACTTCATCTATAATAAATGCCAATAAACACCCTCTCAAAACGCACTTTTTTTGTAATTTTTATAGTGTTGAGACCTTTACGTGCAGGTGGCAAACAACAAACTCTATTAATCGGAAAACCCACTATGTGAAGCCCTATTAAAAGAGTACAAAACGACACCCCCCCACTTTTCCTTGATTTTTTGCACGCTTGATCCAGTAACAGTATTAAAAGCTCATCCGATAAAATAATAAGCTTATCTGATAATCATCGTCATATTTCCTTTTATGTCTATGATGTAGAAACTAATAGCTGAACTAATAACTAACAAATATAACTCATGCTTGATATGCGAGTACAAATATCAAATGACGAATATCGGATGAACACTATGCCAAACAAACTATCATTTCTATCTTGCTTAAAACAATTCACGATGCCCGCTGCAACCCTATTTTTATTATTATTGATTGTGGGTGATTTCAGCTTTGTCCTACTGCATATGAATAATTCACTGAGTGATAATTGGAGTGATCTGTTCTCACTTGATAGTGATGGTAGTTATGCAGAAGCTTTTCAGTATTTTAAGTGGCTATGGATTGTTATCTTACTGATTTATATCTCAATAAAAAAGAGTTCACTAAACTACATTGCTTGGGCATTAGTTTTTACTTACTTTTTATTAGACGATGGACTACAGCTCCATGAGAAACTTGGCGCAGCACTAGCAGAGAAGTATCAATTTAAAGAACTGTTTGGTCTCAGACCTCAAGATTTCGGGGAATTAGCCATTACAGCAATGGCTGGGGCTGTTTTATTCATCGGCTTAGCATGGGCCTTTTTGAAAGGCTCACGGTCATTCAGAAAAATTTCTTATGACTTGTTACTGTTAATATTTTTCCTCGTCATATTAGGTGTTGGAGTAGATATGCTACACAGTGCTATTCAACCTGGACGAATAATGGATTTCATCTTTATAATGGTAGAAGATGCAGGGGAAATGATTATTGCTAGTGTGATGGTTTGGTATGTATTTATACTCGCCCTTAGAGATCATACCCATGAAGCATATTTGCTAGATTGCATCTTTAGAAAATAACGAAACAAGAAACCTTACAAGAACCTAACAAGAGTGCTGTTGTTTTTCAGGCTTGCTAAGCGGCTTAATTTATCTGCTAAAACCGTTTTGTTTACACTTTTGTTAGAAATTATTTATCAAAGCGTGATGCACTAGTCCCTTTTTTTCCTTAAAGTTCCTTTTAACCTAGAGAATATACTCAGGTTCAATGACTCATAAGGAGATTCCATGAAAGCCACACGTAAAATAGCAACTTCACTGACAATCG
>CAYTRF010000295.1:0-2702 GCA_964440065.1 uncultured Cocleimonas sp.
AACTCCGTTGTTTATCAACCAAGAGCTGGTTTTTCAGGAGTTGATGAGTTCTGGTACAAAGTCACTGATTCGAGAGGTTGGTACACTTGGGGTCAGATTCTTGTAACCGTGAATTAATCAATAGAGATTAACCGAGAAAATCAGCTTGGCTAGACCCTACTCACTGAGTAACCTAGCTAAGCTTTAAAAACTTAAAGATTATTTTAGAGGTTCGATAATGAAAAATTTAATTAATATGATAGTTGTTCTATCCTTTACTATCACGCTTACAGGTTGTGGTGGAGGGGATAGTGCATCTTCTTCAGTGGCAACACCAACTGTAACTAATAATACTAACCCAACTACTACGAACAACACTCCACCGCCAGTAGCCACTACAGAGGTCATTTCTATCGGTAGTTCAGAGTTGATAATAAATAATGGTCGAGGAACGAGTAATAATCAAGATACAGAAACTGAGAAAAATCACTTATGATTTAAAGTACGACGGTAAGAAATCAAAAAGCCGATTACATTTCAGTCGTCGGCTTTTTTATTTCAAATAAAAAGACCTTACTGAATATGTGAGATGACTCAGATTAATCACAAAATCACCCTGTATCAGCCCACTTTTTCCGATATTATCCGTAACATGACAATAATTGACAACAAAATCACTTGGATTGCTAGCTTCCCACGTAGTGGCAATACTTGGGTTCGCGCCTTGCTAACCGCTTACAATAATGACGGCAATATTGATATTAATGGCATTATGCAAACTGGCGATAAGAGCCCTGAATATTATGATGAAATTATTAAAATGCCTATCAATGAATGGTCTATGAATGAACAAGCACTGATCAAACCCGCTGCCATGATGCGTATGCTAGAGGATGCTGGTGGCAATTTGATGCTAAAAACACACGATTGTAATATTGATATCTCAGGTGTATCTCAAATACCACACCATATTACTCGTGCGGCTATCTATATCGTGCGTGATCCAAGGGATATAGCCCTATCCTTCAAAAATCACTACAACACCGATACTATTGATGTTGCTATTGATAGATTATTGGATAATAAATTTTTAACTCGCTTCCCAAACAAAGGACTTTTTGTACCACAATTATCATGGAACCTTCACGTTTCTTCATGGATGCGTGAACTACCCTACCCTGTTTATGCTTTAAGGTATGAAGATTTATTAGCGAACCCTTTTGAAATTGTTAGCGATATTGTTAAATTTTTAAACCTTGATTACGATGCAGACTTAGTAAAAAAGAGTATCAAGGCCTGCGCATTTGAGCGCATGAAAAAACAAGAAAAGAAAGGTGGTTTTCGCGAAGGAGTGGGGCAGGAGTTTTTCCACAAAGGTGAAGCACAGCGCTGGAAAAAGGAACTGGACTCTACACTACAAACAAGAATTATTAATTCCTGCAAGAATGAAATGCAATCGGTAGGGTACTTGTAGAACACTCACATTAAATCAAGCTGCAATAGGAGGGCTATCTATTGCTTCAATCGCTGATGAAAAACGATCTTTAGGATTTTTAGCCATCATTTTCTCCAGTAAAGGTTGGTACTGTTTTAAACCATCATGCAATATGGGTACAGGTGCCATAATATGGCACATCATCAACTCATGCGCCTGTTTTGCTGAATAAGGTTTATGGCCGGTCAGTAGCTCATAAAAAATCACACCCAAACTATAAATATCTGATGCCTTAGTACAAGCATCACCCCTAATTTGTTCAGGGCTTACATAATGCGGTGAACAATGCAGCTCATTCTCATAAACAAATCCCGCATCCAACAACAGCCGTTTGGAGATCCCGTAGTCGGTCAAAACCAGACTTCCATCCTTTCTTAGCTGAACGTTATCTATTTTTAAATCACGGTGAATTATCCCTGCCTCATGCACACAATCCAATGCAATGGCAATTTCTTGGAACCATTCAAGCGCATGCGTAAGTGGCAACTGATTACCACAACCATTTAAAGCTTGACGCAAAGAGCCGTAATTTAAATATTCCATCACCAAATAAAAGGCTTGATCGCTTACAGCGCCGTCATAAAACCTAACCAGTCCTTTTGAACAACATCGTTGCCGTTGCTGATCCGCACAAATAAGTAATTGTTGAATGGCTTCTGTTGATAAGGTACTAGGAGAAAACTTGAAACGCTTGATAGCTGCCAAAACACCATCATGCGTCTCGGCTTTATAGATAATTGAGTCACTACTATTATGAAGAACTTCTGTTAACGCCCAGTTTTCTAAATGAAGTGGAAATTGATCTAAATGCCTATTTAATTGTAAAAACACGTCAAGCTGCAAAGATAGGTTAGCCTGATTTTTCCACAGTATCACGTGTTTATGATTGACCAGTTTTTTTAAATACAGCGCGATAGATTCATCTTGAAGAAGAACTAAACCGTATTGATTTACATCGGTCTCTTCGATTTCTTCAGGCATACAATAAAACAAAGAAAGACTAGAGATTTTAGACTCAAGCAATAGCTGCATCTCAACAGAAATACTTTCGCTATGGATCACTAAGACGGTTAAGACCATCGGCTTTTATTAGTCTCCTAATTAATAGGTAGTTAGGAATAATTGTAGGACAGTTTTGGTCTCTTTTCTGAATTCTCTTATAAAAAAATAGGCGAACCGAGCAAAGCGAGATAAAGTTGGAGCGATAGCGACGACTACCCGTAGGGCG
>CAYTRF010000296.1:0-2696 GCA_964440065.1 uncultured Cocleimonas sp.
ATCAGTAAAATTTTAGCCCATTTTTCTTTCGCCACTGACTCGTGCAAAGGTCTCGACTACTTTAGTCCATATAAATAAAATCAGAAACAAGATAGAATGGAACTACTGATATGATAAAAAAAGATGAATAACAAATGGCATATTATGCGATTGGGGATATCCAAGGTTGTTATGATTCATTGCAACGCTTATTGGAGATGGTTGATTTTTCACCAGAGGATGACCAGATTTGGTTTGTTGGTGATTTAGTAAACCGTGGGAAAAAATCATTAAAAACGCTACGTTTTGTTAAAAGTTTGGGTGATTCAGCGGTAACTGTATTAGGTAATCACGATATCAGTTTAATCGCGATGCATTATGGTGTTATTCCACAAAGTACATCTTTAAAGAAATTACTAAAATCAAAGCATTGTGATGAGCATATCGATTGGTTAAGGAATCGTCCCTTTATTCATACTGATGAAAATTTAGGTTATTGCATGGTTCATGCGGGTATTTCACCGCACTGGTCTCTTGCAGAAGCACAAAGTTATGCGAAAGAGATAGAAATATCACTTCAGGGAGATAATGTCGCTGAGTGGCTTAAACACGTTTATGGAAATAAGCCTGCACTTTGGTCAAATGAGCTAGAATCCTATGCGAGACATCGTTATATCCTCAATGCTTTTACGAGAATGCGTTATTGTAATACGCGTAATGGCTCGTTGAATTTTAAGTTAAAGCGCCCACCTAAAATTAAAAAAATGGCAAAAATGAAGAAGAAAAAGAATAATGCTAAACAAGTTCCTTGGTTTTTTTTAAAAGGTAGAAAGCCGATTCCTTTGAATATTATCTTTGGGCATTGGTCTAGTCTCGGATTTTATCAGGATAATAATGTACTCGCTTTGGATACAGGATGTGTTTGGGGTGGGCAGTTAACTATTGCAAGATTGGATTTAAAAGCACCTATGCTAGTTAGCCACCCCTGTAAGAAAGGTTATTGAGAATGATAGATGATAATACGGAGAGTGAATCGTTATTCACTCCCGCGGGTAGCGTAAAAATACGCATAAAAGCAGAAGATTACATGGTGCGAGTAATGCGTCCTTCGGCTGGAGCATCGGCACATGAGCTACAACTAGCGTTACAAAGAAATAGAGACATGCTAAAAAATAGCTATCAGTCAATGCATGAGACCTGTCGTGATGACCTTTTCAAACGCGTTGAGAAAAAGCATGTGGATTATTTTTCCCCTACCCAAAATGCCTTAGTTGCTAGAGCCAATATTGATTTATTAATACCACTCATCAATGTAAAAGGTGGTACAGCAACTTATAACGGTAAATTGGAAGGCATGTCGATTGAGAAACACATTGAGAAACTACGCGATAAAGCGACTAAAAATGTAAGAGAAGAGGGCACTAAAACCCGCATTGGTAGTTTTTTTATTGCTATGTTTATTCTCGTTTTAGCTACTTTGATATTATTATTGTTTTTTTAGTGGGTGTACTACAGGGTGAATAATGCAAAGTATTATTAAATAAAACCCAATTTATCGAAACTAGTACTTGTATAGCGTCTTAGATTCTCATAAAATACCCCGCTCTTTGAACCAAGGAAGTATAAATGTCTTGGATTCAGATAAACAATTATATCGTTAATGATTAGCATAGGTAACATTGATCTAATCGCTAACAATTTAGATAGACCTTCATTTCTGGAGAATTGAAATGGGAACAATGGGAACAACAGTTAGTACAAAACCAGCAGACGTTAAACGTGATTGGTTTGTTGTAGATGCCGATGGCAAAACACTTGGTCGTTTAGCCAGTGAAGTTGCATTGCGTTTACGCGGTAAGCATAAGCCTACTTACACACCTCACGTTGATACAGGTGATTACATCGTAATCATTAATGCTGAAAAGATCCGTGTAACGGGTAATAAAGCAAAAAATAAAATGTATTACAAACATACTGGCTACATCGGTAACTTGAAATCAAAGAGTTTTGAAAAGATGATTCAAGACACACCTGAGCGTGTTATCGAACTAGCTGTGAAAGGCATGTTACCTAAGAATCCATTAGGTCGTGATATGTACAGAAAATTAAAAGTATACGCAGGTTCTGAGCATAATCATCACGCTCAACAACCCATCGCATTAGAGATTTAGAGATAAAAAACCATGGCAACAGCAACATACTACGGAACAGGGCGACGTAAAACATCAACAGCTCGCGTTTTTATGACAAAAGGAACAGGTAATATTGTTATTAACAAATTACCGTTAGAAGAATACTTTGGTCGTGAAACTGCGCACATGATTTTAAAGCAACCATTAGGTGTGACAGAAACTAATGAGCAGTTTGATTTTATGGTTACTGTAAAAGGTGGTGGCGATAGTGGTCAAGCTGGTGCGATTCGTTTGGGTATTTCACGCGCATTACTTAAATACGATGAGTCATTACGTGGCATATTAAAGAAAGCTGGCTTTCTTACTCGTGATGCTAGAAAAGTTGAGAGAAAGAAAGTGGGTCTTCACAAAGCAAGACGTGCAACTCAGTTCTCAAAGCGTTAAAAACACTTGTTTTCAAAAAGCCACCGTTTTCGGTGGCTTTTTTGTGTCTGAAATTCATACATTGTGTTAAATTATCGCTTCTATCCAACTAAATGAGACCTTTGCACGAATCAGATGACGAGTAAAAATGACTAAAATTTC
>CAYTRF010000297.1:0-2689 GCA_964440065.1 uncultured Cocleimonas sp.
TCCTTCCTTGCTCTACTTTAATATACTGAGACCTTTTGCACGAATCAGGTGACGAATAAAAATGGTTGAAATTCCACTGCTTTTCGTTAGAAAACTTGCTAATAACCCGTTATTAGCTTCATTTCCTGCCTCAATCAGTGAAATTTCACCCGATTTTTCTTTCGCCACTGACTCGTGTAAAGGTCTCATTTAGTTAATTATCTTAGGTAGCTTTGTATAAAAAATCGTCGAAAAGTGGGGGGGTGTACTTTTTATATAGAATTAGCAATATTATTAACGGTTTAAATTTTTCTCCACTTAAAGCGAACACATTGTTCTAACTCACTTGGAGTAAAAACGAATACACTAACCGTACTTTTTCTCGAAGTCTTGCATCAGCTCTATCAGCTTATCGATACCTTCTTCTGGCATTGCATTATAAATACTCGCGCGCATACCACCCACTGAACGATGTCCTTTTAGGGTAATTAATCCCCGCTCTGCCGCTTCACCTAAAAACTCACCATCTAGCTCTGAGTTTGCTAAAGTGAACGGTATATTCATCCAAGAACGAAATTCTTTATCCACGGGGTTTTTGTAAAACTCTGATGCATCAATTGCAGCATAAAGCTTATCTGCCTTACGCTTATTGATTTCACCAATCCCTTCTAATCCACCCTTTCCTTTCAACCACTTAAACACTAAACCTGCTAGATACCATGCGTAAGTTGGTGGCGTGTTGTACATCGAACCACCCTTGGCTTGAATCTCGTAATTCATCATCGCGGGGGTGATATCCATAGCATCACCAATTAAATCTTCGCGAATAATTACAATGGTTAAACCCGCTGGACCAATGTTCTTTTGTGCGCCTGCGTAAATCATACCGAATTTACTTACATCTAGTGGACGAGACAGTATGGTTGATGACATATCAGCCACTAAAGGAATATCACCTTCTGCATCAACAGCGGGTATAAAAGGGAATTCCAAACCACCAATAGTTTCATTGGGAGTGTAATGCAAATACGCGGCATCGGGGTTTGTATCCCAGCTTTCATAAGGCGCAATTGATGAGAAGTTATTATTTTCAGAGCTAAAAGCAACATTAACAGAACAATAACGATTTGCTTCGGCTATCGCTTTTTTAGACCATGCGCCTGTATTTACATAATCAGCACTGTCTTTACCACGCAATAAATTCAGTGGAATTGCGGTAAATTGACTACTCGCACCACCTTGTAAAAAAAGCACTTTGTAATTATCAGGAATTGACATCACATCACGCAAATCAGCTTCTGCTTCAGCAGCAATCGACATATACTCTTTACCACGATGACTCATTTCCATCACCGACATCCCACTGCCGTGCCAATCATCCATCTCGGCTTGCGCTTGATCTAAAACTTCCTGCGGAATCATTGCAGGACCGGCACTAAAATTATACTTACGCGTCATCATTTATTTCCTACGTTATTAATTTAGACAATTTGTCTTCTCATAAAGCTGTCATTAGTTGAACTTCAAAAGATGTGTTTTAGCACGAAGCGAGAAAATAGTCATAAGCAATTCGTGTTTATTGCTTTATTTCAATTGAATTTGTCTGTAAATCGGTATGCGTACTCATCAACGTGAAGGGCGTAGATAATGAAATCCCCTTTTCTATGGATTTTTCCAACATCAACTGCAAAAGTCGTTGACGCGTTACCATCAATTTTTCTACATCTTTAGTGTAATAATAAAATAGCCATTCAACCGCATGATCGCCAGTATCTTTAATACCGTACTCAAGATCATATTGCTCTTCTATCGCAAAAGCTGAATCTTCTTTAGCGATTGTGTAGACAGTTTCAAAAAGCTCTTTAACTTGGTCGGGTGAGACATCATAAGCAATTTTAAAACTAAGGCTCTCGCGTAAACCTTTTGCTGATGCAAACTTAGATAAGTTATGTAATGTAAGATCACGAAGCTTCGAGTTTCTAATCATAATTCTATGATTATTAACAATATTTAAAATTACCGTATGAAACACTTTGGTTTTATAAACCAGTCCGTAAATATCATCTGAGCCATCTTTAAACTGGATAACATCACCTTCGGAAAACATATCACTGTTTAAGATAATTAAACCGTGAAAAATATCGGGTGCCCAGATGCTGGATGTTAATGCCAGAAAAACACCGATAATACCGATGACACCACCTGCCTCTAAAAGTGAGTCAAAGCCTAATAATCGTATAATACTCAACAATGCCAGCAAGCCGATAAAGAGGCTGCTAAAGATAGATAACAAACGTGTTTGATAGGTTGAAGAAAAGCGTTTCTTACCATTAAATTCACGCTCTTTACCATATTTTCGAACCAGATAAGCGTGAGCTAAGTGCATTGCTAAATAGGCAAAATAGATGATAGCCAGAACCGCAATAATATTTAACCAAATTGTTTGATTATCGGTGTTACCGCTTTGAGAGAGATTGCCTTGAAAAAAACGGTAATAACCGTAAACCAGTATAATGAGCAAATTTAATGCTCTAAAAGTCATCACCTTACGTGAGAAATTTAATACTTTTTCTGGATTAGAATAAACTAGTTTTAGGATTTGTTTGGCGAATAATAGCAGGAGAAGATTAACGCCGATTATGACGTAACCCAGAGCATCAAAACGATCAATGAGTGCTGTCAATTGCTCCATGCTTAACAAATATCTCTG
>CAYTRF010000298.1:0-2684 GCA_964440065.1 uncultured Cocleimonas sp.
GTTATCCATTTAAAAAGCAAATGGTAAGCTCGCTAAAATGGGCTAAAATTTTACTCGTCATCTGATTCGTGCAAAAGTCTCAACATATTAAAAACATGGAACCGAGCACAGCGAGATAAAGTTGGAGCGATAGCGACGACCTTTCTCTTGAAAAGAATTTCACCCAATAGATCTAAGCGTATTCTACTTTATCACCCGCTAATAATGCCTGTTCAGAGCGTTTTTTAGAATATTTTTTGTAGAATTTGGTATCCAACTTCGACTTATTCACTTTAACTAATAAAAATCCTAAAACATTATTAGTGACTCTACCGAGTTGCTTTAATGTGTATTGTATATTCTTAGCATCCAAATCACCTTCCTGCGCGACCAATAAGGTAGCCGACGAGAGTGAAGATAAAACCAAAGCATCCGCAAAACCCGAAACAGGTGGCGCATCAATTATCACGTAATCAAATATAGTAGCCCCTTGTGTTGTCAAATAAGACATACGCTCATGGCTTAATAAACTAACAGGATCAACATGGTAGTTCCCTGCTGTAATAGCGTATAAACCTTGAATTTTCTTTACAGGTTGAGTAATACCTACCAAGTCAATTTCACCTTTTAGGTAATTACTCAAACCTAATTTATTACTAATACTAAGTTTTTCATGCAGTGATGCATTACGAATATCCGCATCAACTAATAAAACTTTATGACCCATTTGGGCATAAGCACAAGCGATATTGGTTGCGGTTACACTTTTTCCATCTTGCGGGTTCACGCTGGTGATTAACATCACACGCTCATCTTCAGCACCCAACATTAAGCGTAAGTGTGTGGCTACTATTCTGTAAGCTTCGGCAGCAGGACTTTGGGGGAATTTTTTTGAAACCAAAGCTAACTGCTTTTTAATGGATGATTTAGTCACCTTCGGAATCATACCTAAAACAGGTAAGCCTGAGATTCTTTCTAAGTCTTCTGATCCCTTAATGGATTGATCTAAAGCTTCACGTAAAAATGCAAAACCTAGCCCCAATAATAGCCCTGAAAACAAGCCCAAAAGCATATTCAATTTAGGTCTGGGGCGGTAACGTTCTATCGGCGTGATAGCAGGCTCAATAATACTAACCGTGCTGGTATTGACCGCAGAGGCAACATTTACTTCTTCAAATCGTTGTAATAAGCTCTTGTATAGTTTTCCGTTAGTGTCTACTTCACGTTTCAACGTATTGTAGTCGAGGCTACTGTCTTGCAAATTAAACAATTTACGATTTAATTGTCCTAGCTCGGTACTAATTTGATCTTCTTGATTTTGTGCCGCCAGAAAATCCGCTTTCATTGAACGCTGAATATTCGCCATTTCTGACTTTAGCTTTGTATTAGAGCTGTTAATTTGCTGCTGTAAGCGTTGCATATCAGGATAGCTTGGTTTAAATGTTTTTAACATCTCTTGATAGTCACCTTCCAAAGTCACTAATCGTGCTTTTAAACTGGTGATAACAGGATTCGTTAAAACAGTTGAAACACTGCCCGCCTGTTGCATTTGCTGATATAGGCTTTCCGCTTCAATTCTTCTGATTCCTGCTTGAACTAAAGCAGAATCAAGATTTTGTAATTTTGTTACGTGGCGGGTTTGTCTATCATCAACACCTAAAATACCTTTCTTTTTTGCGTATTTTACTAAAGCAATTTCTGACTCCATTAAACGCTCTTTTGCTTCAGCCAGTTTTTTACTTAAAAAGTTCTTTGCATATTCCCCTGTTTCACTTTTTGAATCGACTAATGACTTAATGAAAGTATCAATCAACCTCGAAACGACATCTTTAGCTTGTTCAGCAGTGGGCGCCTCATAAGCAATTTTTACTAGACGTGTTCCACCAACGGGTTCAATATGTAATTTATCTCGAAAGATTTCATTGTAATCAATGGGGTCTAAGGAAGAGGGACTGTTTTCTGACTTGTTTTTTTCGCCCAGCAGTTTTAATAAACCTAGCTGCTCCACGATGCCTGAGAGTGAAAAGGATGACTTGTCTTTACTGGGAGGTGCAAGGCTGCTTTTTAAATTTAAGCCATCAATAACTTTTTGTGCAAGCACACGACTTTTCAAAATCTCATATCGGGTTCTGAAAAAGGGATCTTTATCTAATTCAAAAGAACCCCCTGCTCTCGCTGTCTGGCCAAAGTTGACAATTTCAACCCCATCTCTTTCTATTTGAATCATGGCATTAGCACGATAGGAAGGTGGAGTCGAAAATGTATAAAAAAGAACAGCTACTAAGGTGAGTAATAGTGGAATGATTATTGACCACTTACGTCGTTTTAGAATAGAGATAATATCGTAAAGCTTGAGTTCACGATCAGCTATTGCTAATTGTGGAGCCATTTGCCCAGGGGTAACCTGAACTAACTGCCCTTGGTTAACATCATATTGCTGCAATTGAGATCTATTCTTCTTCATTAAAGCGGACATTGTATTTAAGCCTAATTCTTTATTTATTATTATAAATCTGCTACTTAAGTATCTGCTACCAAGTAATAACACAGACTGTGAGTTTACTATTATCCAAGCTGCTTAATTTTTTAGCAAAGGTCTTGGTCTATTCGCGGGTGTTTATATGACAAGTGGTCTATCTTACTTTGTTGTATTAATCGTCCCATAAGTATTAGCAGTAATAATATTCAACGTGGTTACTCAATAT
>CAYTRF010000299.1:0-2677 GCA_964440065.1 uncultured Cocleimonas sp.
CTACAATTGGTGGTGCCATATATTTCTATTTTTGCGGGCATAGTTATTTGTCTCATTGAAGCTATTTTTAGATAAAACGGTATTCAGTGTTATCTGTTTCCTAAAAATAAAAAGCTTATATAGGGTGCGTAGGTGATTATCTGACTTTGTGCGAAGCCAAGTTCATTAAATGCTTCAGCCACATTGTTTTGGTATTTAACATCATCGGGTTTTGTCTGAAGTTTAACTAATGCAGATAGAAATATTTCGGTTTCAGTTGGGTCTAGGTTTGCCTGCAATATTTCAATAGATTCATTCAGCCTTACGATGTCTACATCAACACTTTTGTCTCTGATGCGGAAGTTACCAAAACCATTCTCAATAACTTTTTGCCGGAAATCTTTAACAAATTGATCAAATTCCTCTTTGTTAGGCTTGTCGAGGAAAAATTCAACCAATGGCTCTTTATTCACCTTACTTATAAATGAAAGAGTTGAACCAGAGATAACAGGCTTTATTTCCAAGATATCAAAAAGAACGCTTAACGATTCTGTTTTGAACGGAGACTTAATAGTGTATTGAATTTCATCATCGACAAGTAGAAATTCACGGCTTCCTTTAATAGGATGTTTCTGTACGAGTTTTGAGGTCATAATGTAATAGAAAGAAAAGTTTCGATAAGGGATTTTATATGAAGATGGCTAATAAAAATAGCTATTAGGCTGCAACCTTTAACGAAATATTAAGCCCTAGGCGAACTGAAAAATCAAACAGCATATCCAAGCGAAAACTATTGATCTTCCCCTTTCTTAATGCCGATACTCTAGGTTGAGTGGTTTGTAATATTGTTGCTAATTCTTTTTGCGTTTTGCTGTCTTCGTCAATTTTTGAATTAATCTCACTCATTAATTGAGAACGCAACTTTAGGTTCTCACGCCTAACAGGGTCGTCCTCTAATGCATCAAATATATTATATCGTTTATTGCACATGAAAATTTGCTCTTTAACTTTAAAGAAATATTCTTGAGTACAAGGGGTACTTTCTATTTTTTCTTGAAATTCCCCCAAGGGTCTTTTGCAGGAGCAGGTTTAGTCTCACCCGAATCATCACTAGACTCATAATGCCCCATATTACGTCGCTCGTTATATTGCCTACTCGATCCTCTGTCACTATTTCGACTAGCACCATTCTTAGCACGCTTTTCTTGCAAACGCACTCCGTCTTCAATACTTAATACCGCTGGCTCACGTGGCTTGTGATGTTCTGGCACGATGCGTTCTCTCGGCGGTAATTTAAATTGTTCAGAAGATACAGCGGGTAAATTTTTATACTGATACAAATAAAACACTTCGACTTTTTCACGTGCCCAGTCGGTTTTTTTTAAAAACTTTTCACTAGCTGAAAGACTTGGGTTTACCTTAAAGCATTTAATATTCAAATAAGCGTAGAGAATATCAAAGCCATAGTGGCCGACTAGCTCTTGCAATACGGTTTTTAAACCAACGCCGTGTAGTGGGTTGGTTAAATAGGGATTATCGTCACAAGAGCTTTCTTCGCTAGAACTGTCTTCGCTCATACTAGCCCTTTGCTTTCTCTGAATTCATCATAACTGCCTTCAAAAGCAGTCATTTTCTTGTCTTTGATTTCCAGTATACGGTTAGCGAGTGTTGAGACGAACTCACGGTCATGGCTGACAAAAATTAAGGTGCCTTCATAGTCTTTTAAGGCGTTGTTTAACGCTTGAATGGCTTCCATATCCATGTGGTTGGTTGGCTCATCTAAAATCAAAACATTGGTGTCTTGCATCATTAGTTTACCAAATAGTAAGCGATTTTTCTCACCACCTGAACAGACCTTGGCTTTTTTAAGAAAGTCGTCTTCAGTAAACAATAAACGCCCTAATAAACCGCGAACCTTCAGATCATCATGTTTGGGGGTGCGCCATTGCATCATCCAATCAAACAAATTCATGTCGTTATCAAAGTCTTGTGTGTTATCTTGGGGGCAATAGCCAACGACTGCATTTTCAGACCATTTATAACTTCCGCTGTTTGGCGTGAATTGATCCATTAGGCAACGCAGAAAAGTCGTTTTTCCCGTACCATTGTCGCCTAACACGGCAACACGCGAGCCTGCATCGAGAATTACGTCATTACTGGCAAACAGTGTTTCTTCATTAAAACCATGCGACAGTTCTTCTAGTATCAAGGCGTTCCGGTGTAATTTTTTATGTTGCGTAAAGTTAATTATCGGTGTTTTTCTGCTGGATGACTTAACATCATCTAGCTTAATTTTATCCAGCTTTTTGGCACGAGAACTTGCTTGCTTGGCTTTAGAGGCATTCGCGCCAAAACGGTTAACGAAGTCTTGTAACTCTGCGATTTCTGCACTCTTCTTGCTGTTTCCTGCGAGTAACTGTTCACGTGTCAGGCTTGATGCTTCTAGAAAATATTCATAATTTCCGGGGTAGATTCGTAGTTCACCATAGTCAATATCGGCCATGTGGGTGCAGACTGAATTCAAAAAATGTCTATCGTGAGAGATAATCACCATAGTGCAAGAACGTTTATTCAGCTCGGTGCTTAACCAGTTAATCGTCTCGATATCCAAGTTGTTGGTTGGCTCATCGAGTAACAAAATGTCGGGGTTGGCGAATAAGGCTTGCGCGAGTAACACGCGTAGCTTGCGACCGGGTGC
>CAYTRF010000300.1:0-2661 GCA_964440065.1 uncultured Cocleimonas sp.
CAGTAAAATTTTAGCCCATTTTTCTTTCGCCACTGACTCGTGCAAAGGTCTCTAAATAATAAACTATGCAAAAAAGATTCTCTTCAAAAGACTTCACTCTCTACATTTTCCTTACTATCATTATTTTGTTGCTGCTATTAGCAATGTACCAAGTTGACCGTCAGTGGGAGAAACTAAATAAATTGGAACAGAGTTTCTCTGCTCAATCAAAAGACATCGGTAATTTACGTTCATCTTTAGTAAGTTTAAACAATAAAATTGATTCAGGTGTTTTTGTTAATTCATCCAATTCTAAAAGATCAAAATCAGTCGATAGTAATGCCATTCCAAAATCTTTTCAAAGAGCTTATGCTGCCACTCAAAAAGAAGATTACGCATCAGGTGGTTGGAAGGTAAATGCCTTTAGCTCCACACTTAAAACACTAACCCCTTTAGTTGCCAATGAGGCGGATACCTCCAGTGTGCATGCTTATGTTTTGGAGTCTCTATTAAAACGTGACCCTGATTCTCTCGAGTGGTCTGGTTTGTTAGCTAAAGACTGGCAAATTAGTGAAGATGGTTTGGTGATTACCTTCCAACTTCGAGAAAATATTGTATTCTCAGATGGTGAGCCTATGACTGCAGAGGACGTGGTATTCACCTTTGATTTCACAAATAACAAAGCGATTAAAGCACCTGCTCAACAAGCCTATTTCGAGCCAATAGAATCGGTAAAAGCGCAGGGAAAATATGAAGTGGCTTTCACCTTTAAACGTCCTTATTTTGAATCATTAGGAATGGCAGGTGGTATGCAAATATTGCCCAAACATTTTTATGAGGAGTACCTAGCAAAGGATAAGACAGAAGCTTTTAACACCTCAAAAGGCATCTTAATGGGCTCTGGTCCATATCGTTTAGCTGATCCTAAAAATTGGTCATCAGATCAAGGCGGTGTCGATCTGTTAAGAAATACACGTTATTGGGGCGCTATCCAGCCCCCGTTTGATAAGATTGTGTGGCGTGTGATTGAAAACCCTAGCGCACGTTTAACCACCTACCGAAATGGCGAGTTAGATGGCTACAGTGCACGACCCGTAGAGTATAAGAAACTTAAAGAAGATGAGCAGATAAGAAATATTAGCCACAACTTTGAATATATGTCGCCAACAGTGGGTTATTCCTATCTTGCTTGGAATCAAGTTAAAGACGGAAAGGCAACTCGCTTTGCAGATAAACGTGTGCGCCAAGCGATGACTTATCTAACAGATAGAGAAACCATTATTAAGGATATTTACTTGGGTTATGCCGAGGTTGCCATCAGCCCATTTAGCCCAAGAAGTAAACAACACGATAAAACCTTAAGTGCTAGAAACTTTGACCTTAACAAAGCCAAAGCGTTACTAAAAGAAGCAGGTTATGAAGATAGAAATGATGATGGTGTCTTAGAAGATGAAGCGGGTGAGGATTTTGAATTTGATTTAACCTACGCCCAAAGTAATGAAGATACCGCGCGTATGGTACTTTTATTAAAGGATATGTATGCCAAAGCAGGTGTTAAGTTAAACCCGACACCGACTGAATGGCCAGTTATGATTGAAATGTTAAATCAGAAAACATTCGATGTGATTACCTTGGGCTGGACGAGCGGTTTGGAAACTGATATTTACCAAATGTTCCATAGCTCACAAGCTAAAACAGATGGGAATAACTTCATCAGCTATAAAAGTGATGCATTGGATAAAATCATCGAAGAGGCTCGCACCATTGTTGATGAAGAAAAACGAATGCCAGTTTGGCGCAAAGCCGAAGCCATATTTTTTGAGGATCAGCCTTACACTTTCTTAAAGCGTAGCCAGAGTTTAATCTTTATTAATAAGCGCTTTAAGAATCTGCAAATGACAGGTCTAGGTTTAAATAGTAGCTTTATACCTGTAGAAACCTATATTCCAAAAGGGCAGCAAAAGTATCAATAACTCGCTTTCTAAAAAAACAGTAAAAAGTGGGGGGGTGTACTTTATTATATATAATCCCATGCTATTAAATTTATAAGTAAAATCCTATGAGTAAGCTAGAAGCCCTAATTTTCGATGTCGATGGAACCTTGGCAGATACTGAGCGCGATGGACATCGTGTCGCATTTAATCAAGCTTTTACAGAAGCTGGCTTGGCTTGGGATTGGACGGTAGAGCTTTACGGTGAATTGCTTCAAGTCACAGGTGGAAAAGAACGGATTCGCCTTTACGTTGAAAAGTTTCTGAAAGATTTTGAGTTGGATGAAGATATAACCGAGTTTGCCGCAAGACTTCATAAGCGTAAAACCCATTTCTATTTAGAGCTATTACAATCAGGTGCGATTCCACTTCGCCCAGGTGTTGAGCGCCTTATCAATGAAGCGCGTGAAGCAGGGTTGCGCCTTGCTATTTCAACCACGACGACGCCAGAAAATGTTACTTATCTTTTAAGTGCTACTTTAGGTAAAGAGGCTATTAATTGGTTTGAGGTTATTGCAGCAGGTGATATTGTTCCTGCAAAAAAACCAGCCCCTGATATTTATACTTGGGCGATGGAGAAAATGAATATCGCACCTGAGGCATGTTTGGCATTTGAAGACTCTTTAAATGGCGTAAAGTCATCCTTAGCTGCTGATCTAAAAACCTTGATTACGGTTAACGGATACACCAA
>CAYTRF010000301.1:0-2660 GCA_964440065.1 uncultured Cocleimonas sp.
AGGACAGCCTCTGGATGCTTCCACATAAATAATGCGGTTCTTAATGTCCTCCTCTGTATAGCAAGAATAGGGGAGCTGCAAAGATTCTAAAGGAACAGACTTACCTTCGATGGCTTTATTAAGGGGTCGACGCTTATTGAGTAATTGCTCTACCAACTCCTTAAAACTTTGCTCTCCTGCACCTTGAATCACATAGTCTGCAAGGTCAACTACAGCGGGTTTATCAGGTAAATGACTCACTTCAGGGCCGCCTAAAACAATGGTAATTTCAGGTTTCACTTGTTTAATCAAAGCCACAACTTGAGTAATTTCAGTAACATTCCAAATATAAACACTAAAGCCTAATATTTGTGGATTTAGTAACATCAATTTTTCAGCAATATCGGTGGGGCGTTCGTGGATGGTGAATTCTTGGATATGTGTTTGGGATTTAAACTCACCTAAGTTGGCATAAAGATAACGCAACCCAAAAGCACTGTGGATGTAGCGGGAATTTAAGGTGGTGAGGACGATAGTAGGCATTTAGGCCATTGTAACTGATTCTAATATCGACTCGTAAAGTTAATTAAACAACAAACATTAGTATGAGACCTTTACACGAATCAGATGACGAGTAAAAATGGTTGAGATTCCACTGCTTTTCGTTAGAAAACTTGCTAATAACCCGTTATTAGCTTCATTTCCTGCCTCAATCAGTGCAATCTCACCCGATTTTTATTTCGTCACTGACTCGTGCAAAGGTCTCAAGATAAGATCTGGTTATTTTCTATTTTTCTTCCAACGCTTTTTACGGTTGGCTTTATTATCTTTTTTAGCTTGTTCTTTTTCATTTGCCTCTTTGGTGGCTAACGTCGTTTCTTGTGTGAATTCCTCAGGGTTTTCTAAAGTAATCTGGCCTAATGTACCGAGTCGGAATTCATTAATTAAAATCTTACAAGCTTTGTCTAATTCAACCTGCCCACCTGCTCGAAGGCAACCACGTAAACGACCGATGGCTTCGATTAATTCAAGTTCTGTTTGTGGTGCTTGATCGAATTGATAGCGTTCCATTAACATTTCAGGGTAATTCTTGATTAAGATTTCAGCTAGGTAAAAGGCGGCATCATCACTGTCAAATGCCGTATCTTTAATCGCACCTGAGATTGCAAGACGATAGCCTGTGTGTTCATTGTTTATATTCCCCCAAAGCAGACCAGGCGTATCAAACAAAACGACATTATCGTTAATTTTTATGCGTTGTTGTTGTCGAGTTACTGCGGCTTCATTGCCTGTTTTGGCGATGGTTCTTCCTGTTAAAATATTGATAATGGTCGATTTTCCGACATTGGGAATACCCACAATCATCGCTTGAATTTCTTTATCACGAGTCTCACCTATCGGAATCATCTTGCGACATAGGTTAGAGATTTGTTTGATTTTATCCGTCTCATTACGGGTTACACAGAGTGTTTTTATGCCTTTATCTTGCTCAAAATGATTTTGCCAAGTTTCAGTAAGTATGGGGTCGGCTAAGTCTGTTTTATTGAAGATTTTAATGCAGGGTTTATCACCACGAATTTTTGCAATCATGGGGTTTACACTAGAACCTGGCAAGCGCGCATCAAGAACTTCGATAAGCAAATCCATTTCAGGAAGTTTTTGTTTTATTTCTTTGCTGGCCTTGTGCATATGGCCAGGAAACCATTGAATTTTCATAGTCTATGTTTTTGATCTTGTGTTTGAAAACCACTCAACTTTGTTTCACAGTTTTTCGTTAATGCAATCACTTTAAATCGCTCTCCCATTTCAGAAGGTAAGCTTAAAGTGCGAACTTGTTGAGCTAATTTGTATTGATTCTCAGGTTTTTTATTCAGTGCATCCATAAAATGTGCTTCTAAATCATTATTACTTAAAAAGGCGGCTTGAGTGGTGTAACCCGACACACTAAAACCCGCGTTATCTGCGGCTTCTGCAACAGCGGTGAAATTAACATTGGCGGTTATATCTTGTAACCCAGGATAGAAAAGGGGAGCTTCATTCATCAAATGTTGGAAGTGGCAAATTAAAGTACCTTTTTTACGTTCGTTTTGGTAGTACTCTTTTTGTGAGTAGCCATAATCTATTAATAACACGATTCCACTTTTCATAGTATCACTTAGCGCTTTAAACCAGCCTGATAAATGGGGGTTGATTTCAGAAGTATAAGGCATTGCTTCAGGTGAAATGAAAAGAGCGAAAACTTGTTCTCGCAAGGTTTTATTAGCAGGTTTTAATTGTTCTCGTAATTGATTATCTTCCCAGATGACATGGTGTTCAAAAACTTCATTCTGATTATCATTGTTCAGCTGAGTAAACACATCAACAGGCATAGCATCTAAGACTTCATTGCCAATTATTGTACCTTCAAATTTTTCTGGTAATTGCTCCAGCCAGTTGATTCGATCTAATAAATGCGGTACGTATTTTTCGAATGTTTCTTTTTGACGTTGTTTCAAATCTGGACTGAGGTCTAAAATATAATAGTTTTCAGGTAACTTATCCTGCTTTTCTAGTTCTAACAGTATATCTACAGCCATAATCCCAGAACCTGCACCCAGCTCTAAAATATTGGAGTAAAAAGTACACCCCCCCCCTGTTCCTTGTTTTTTTACAAGCTGACTAGCAATACAACGAGAAAATAG
>CAYTRF010000302.1:0-2644 GCA_964440065.1 uncultured Cocleimonas sp.
GGGGTGTTTTATGCTTTTGTTCAAAATTGAAAAACCTCTTTATAGTAACTCATACAGCTTTTTCCCAGTGATCCCATAATCTTTTAGGCGCTCAAGTATTTCAAAAGAAATGATTTGCTTGTCACTCCTGTATTTCCATTAAATACTTGAATAATAAGCGGGATGATTTAGGTGGCTTATTTTGCTGAGCTTCTTTAGCCGCATTACGCACTAATTGACGCAGATGTTGCCGATCAACATTGGTAAATTGTTGGACTAGCTCATTGAGTAAATCATTATCACCTTCAATCAAACGATCTCGCCATTGTTCCACTTCATGGAAAGCTTCGGTTTCTTGTTGATGAGGTATTGCCAGTTGCTTTAGCTGGGTTTGAATGGTTTCTACATCCTCATCTGACATAATGCTTGATATAAAACGTAGTTGGCGTTGTAGAGCAGATTTCTTTAATCTTTTGGCCTCTGTGACGGCCTTTAACATGCGCTCAGTCAAACTTATATTGACATACTTATTAGCGGGTAGCTCGACTAATTCTCTGCCTAGGTTATGAAAGGCTTTCATCTCGCGCTTTAAAGCGGTTTTATTGGGTCGAACGCTATAAGGTTCACCCGTATGAGGGTTAATGTCTTCGAGTTGATGTGAATTATCTGTCATGTGCTAAATTATAACGTAGATTGTTTGGATTGTGTTTACTGCTTATGGGAGCTCTGATTATAATTTAGCGCAGAAAAAATTGTCGCTATTTTTCGCGAAATGAACTTGAATGGTCACTCCCTTATTCATCTTTTATTCATTGGCCCTAGTATAAAATTGAGTTTCATCACTTATAGTAAAAATACCATGTATAAACTACTGCATTTTCTAGGCTCCTTATTGGTTTTTTTCGGCTTCGTTTCCATGATGATGGGGGATGCTGTGGGTAAACTAATTCCTCAGCCTTATAGTGAAATATTATTAGAATATAAATGGTTTTTTCTTGTGGCAGGAATTTCTCTATCTATATATGGCGTAATAGGACAAAGAAAAAAGCGCATAAAAAGAAATCAAGAAACGGGCAGTGGTAAAATTTTAAAGAGTGATTTTATTGCAGAGCAACAACAGCACCGAGCCGTAAGTGCCATTGAAAATAGCAAGTTAGAAAAAAAGGATCTTGCCTTAAAAGTAGAGTGGACTCCTTTATCCCCAGGTGGTGCTAACTTTAAAACCAGTAAATTAGTGCAAGTTGACCATTCTAGATTAGAAATTGTGAGTTCTACTGGGGCATATCTGTTCGCGGGCTTCTTCATGTTGATGGGCTTAGGTATTCCGGGTGTTATTTCATATCAAATGTTTAGTGAAAAGGGTTTAACAGGGGAGCTATTTATACCTATATTAATAGGCTCAGTATTCGCGGGGGTTGGTTTTCTCATGCTGTATTTCCCTAGACCGCGGGTGTTTGATAGGCGCCTTGGATGGTTTTGGGCAGGAAATAAATCATTAGATCGTGAACGCGATTTCATGCACGCGAAACTATCGGCACGACTCAATGAGGTCGAAGCAATTCAAATAATTTCGGAGCATGTTTCTGGCAGTAAATCATCTTATACATCGTGGGAAATAAACCTTGTCTCTGCAGATGCAAAACGCTTGAATGTATTAGATCATGGCGATAAAAACAGTGTTATGAATGATGCGGAACTGCTCGGTGACTTTCTGGGCGTGCCTGTGTGGCAAAATAGTTAAACTCGATTAGAATTAAGCAGTATGTTGTAAGCTGGACGATGCCTCGATATAAATCTAAACGTGGTAGAGACAATAATCGTATGGGCTAGTCTTATAAACTAAGACTTGGTAAATCCAATATCTCAATTTGATGTTTTGAAGCTCTACTCCAAAGTTTTTTCATCGCAAGGCGATGTTGTTTGTTCGAGCTACTATTATAAAAAGTTAATTGGGGGATATTGTTTTCTTTTAGTGAAATGTTTTCTAGCTGGTTTTGCTTTAATACCCGTTGTAATTGCTCAGCAACGGGTCGACCTGTTTCTAATATTTTAATATCATCCCCCGTAATCTTTCGAATAGCAGGAAGTAAGAAAGGGTAGTGTGTACAGCCCAGTATCAAGGCATCAACGCCTTGCTCCAAAAGTGGCTCAATGTATTTTTGTAAAAGCTGATCGGTCTTGCCATTGTTTAACTCAAATGCTTCAACCTGCTCCATTAATCCTGGACAGGCTTGGGCTAATACTTTTTTATCTTTTGCGTAGCGTTCGGTTAAACCTAATAGACGTTCGCTATTAATCGTTCGTTGGGTGGCTAATACACCGATTACGCCACTTTTACTTAATTGCGCGGCAGGTTTTACGGCAGGTTCTAAACCAATGACGGGAACATCTAGCGTTTCACGCAATTGATTTGCCGATTCCGCAGTTGCGGTATTACAGGCAATAACAATGGCTTTTACACCTTGATCTAATAAAAAGTCGGCAATGTGTTGGGAGCGATCACGCACATATTTCGCACTTTGATCGCCATAGGGTGCGTGTGCAGAATCACCCACGTAGAGTAGAGTTTCACTGGGCAGAAGTTGATGAATCTCTTTTAAGACGGAAAGATCACCGATGCCAGAATCGAAAATGCCGATGGGGCAGGTGTCGCCAATATTGGTGC
>CAYTRF010000303.1:0-2641 GCA_964440065.1 uncultured Cocleimonas sp.
ATACTTCTAAAGAAGCAGTATCTACTGCCAAACCAGCACCCATAGTACTAGACACAGTAACTTTCTTTAAATAAACACCTTTTGCTGAAATCGGCTTAGCTTTCACAAGTGCCACAACAAGCGCATTCAAATTCTCATTAAGTGCCGACGCATCAAAATCAACATTACCGATAGCACAATGAATGATTCCAGCTTTATCAGTACGGTAGCGAACCTGGCCACCTTTAGCATTTTTAACTGCTGTTGCTACATCTGGAGTAACCGTTCCAACTTTAGGATTTGGCATCAATCCTCTCGGACCCAAAACTTGACCTAGTTGACCAACAACGCGCATTGCATCTGGACTTGCGATAACAACATCAAAATCCATATTGCCTTTCTTTACTTCTTCAGCCAAGTCATCCAAACCAACGATGTCCGCACCCGCCGCCTTTGCTGCTTCAACATTATCACCTTGAGTAAAGACTGCTACTCGCACAGTTTTTCCTGTGCCGTTTGGTAATACCGTTGAACCACGAACTGCTTGATCTGATTTACGCGCATCAATACCTAAATTAATGCTCACATCGACACTTTCTGTAAAAGCTACTTTTGGCAAATCTTTTAATAATTCAAATGCCTCTAAAGAAGAATAAAGATGATCTTCTTTCACCTTTTCATTTATTATTTTCTGACGCTTAGATAACTTAGCCATTACACTACACCCTCTGTCTCAATACCCATACTACGCGCACTTCCCGCTAGCGTACGTACAGCCGCATCCATATCCGCAGCCGTTAAATCAGGCTCTTTTGCTTTTGCAATCTCTTCTAATTGCGCACGCGTTACCTTACCAACCTTATCAACATTTGGAACACCACTACCTTTCTGGACACCTGCCGCTTTCTTTAATAAAATCGAGGCTGGAGGCGTTTTGGTAATATAAGTGAAACTACGATCACTGTAGACAGTAATGACAACTGGAATTGGCATGCCTTTTTCGGCACTCTGCGTTTCGGCATTAAATGCCTTACAGAATTCCATGATGTTTATTCCTGCTTGACCTAGCGCAGGACCTACTGGAGGACTTGGATTCGCTTCACCAGCAGGCACTTGTAACTTGAGATAAGACTCAACTTTCTTAGCCATGTTTACTTCTCCTCGAGTTCAAACGTTGTTAGCAGTCATCAGTATCTGACAATGCTACAAACTCCTCGATCTAATTTAAAATACAAATACTTTATAAAACCATCAGGCTTTTTCTACCTGAAAAAATTCTAGCTCTACGGGCGTGGAACGACCAAAAATCTGCACCGCAACTCGCATCGTGCTCTTTTCGTAATTAACTTCTTCAACCACACCATTAAAGTCATTGAAAGGCCCATCATTAACACGAACCACTTCACCAACCTCAAACAATACTTTAGGACGAGGCGCATCAACACCTTCCTGCATGCGATTCATAATCGCACTTGCCTCTTTATCCGTAATCGGAGCAGGCTTATCATTTGTGCCACCAATAAAACCTAAAACCCTTGGTGTATTTTTTACCAAATGCCAAGACTCATCATTAAGCTCCATCTCTACCAATACGTACCCAGGAAAGAACTTACGGGTACTTTTGCGCTTCTGACCTTCGCGCATTTCCACCACTTCTTCAGTTGGAATCAATATCTCACCAAAGAACTCAGCCAACTCAAGGCGCTCAATACGCTCTTCAAGCGCCGCTCGCACTTTCATCTCATAGTTCGAATAAGCATGAACCACAAACCATTGCTTGGACATACTAGCCACCCACCGACAATAGCGCCTTTACACTTGCGCCAAGCAACATATCTATAAACCAAAGAAATATTGCCAAAATAACAACCATGATAAACACCATTAAAGTTGTTTGCATGGTCTCAGCACGTGTTGGCCACACCATTTTACGAACTTCAGTTCTTGAACTACCCATGAAACTCAGCAAATTTTTACCCTTTGCCGTCATCATAGATACACCTATCGCCACCCCAATAACTGCCAACAGGCCTAACACACGATAAAGCAGCGATTCTTCCGCGAAATAATAGAAACCCCATATACCTGCGAACAACAGCGCCAACGCAATTAGCAGCTTAATCGTATCAAACAATGAACTTTTAACTTCTGCAGCCATAGTTTTTTATCTCATTTATCGAAATCACATCCAGTAAAACAGATTTCGAGCATATTTCAAACACCACACACATTAAATCAGAATGGCAGGCCAGGAGGGACTCGAACCCCCAACAATCGGTTTTGGAAACCGGTGCTCTACCAATTGGAGCTACTGGCCTAGTTTTACAAACAACTAATACAAACTGTCAAAACCAAGTCTTCTGAAACAACAAAAGAACGAAGCATAATTAAGTAACAATTACGCTTCGCTCTTAAAGCGGAGGCGGAGTATAACAGAAAGATTTAACTTCTCAATATTATTTCCACCACCAATTTTACTTTTTCTTATCGAGCAAAAAATATTACTCAACAATCTTAGCAACAACACCCGCACCCACTGTGCGGCCACCTTCGCGGATAGCAAAGCGTAAGCCGTCATCCATCGCAATCGGATTAATGAGCGTTACTACCATCTTTACATTATCTCCAGGCATTACCATCTCAATACCTTCTGGAAGATCAC
>CAYTRF010000304.1:0-2639 GCA_964440065.1 uncultured Cocleimonas sp.
GGGTATTACGTTGGTTATCTTCATTGGAATGGCAAGCGCCCCCGGTGGAATTAGCGCAGAAAGCTTGGTCGAAGGCAATATGAAACCTGCTGAAAAGCAGGTGCTGATTGATTATTACAATAAACGCTATGGCTTGGATGACCCCATGCCCATTCAATATCTTCGCTGGTTAAATAATATCTCCCCTATTGGTTTTACCTTTGATGATGATAATAAAATTAAAGGTTTTTCCTTTACCAAAGGCTCTGACTTGGGTGAGAGTTTCTCTTACGGTCGTTCTGTGGGTTCTTTGATAGCGGATCGATTACCCATCACTTTATTGTTAAATGTGATTACTATTCCGCTGATTTACATACTTGCGATTATTATTGGTATGAATGCGGCAACCGATCGTGGCGGTAAATTTGATGTTACTTCAAATGTCATTATGCTGGCGTTGTGGTCAATTCCTAGCATGTTAATGGGGGTTTTATTAATTGGGTTTTTCTCCAGTATTCAACATTGGCATTGGTTTCCAACCTCAGGTTTATCCTCGCGAGATGCCTATCAAATGCCCTTTATGCCGCATTGGACGTCCTTGGCAGATGTCGCTAAAGTTTTTATTTTTATGATGGCCGGTGCCGTCTCGGCGGTCACCTTTAGTCAATGGCGAAATACTAAATTACGCGTTATTGTTGCAGGTCTTATTGGTGCTGCGGTTGGCGCATGGATGGCCTTATCGCACCCTGAAAACTTCATCATAAATTGGATATTTTTGCCGTTGTTAGGCGCAGCTACTTTCGCCTTATTTGCATGGACTAAGTTTGGCTTTTTCCGTGTCGGTGGCTTAGCGATGGCGGGCACGGGCATTGGCTTAATGATTGCCATGCAAATGCAATCGGGTGATTTTGTAAGAGGTTTCTTGTTTGATAGAATTTGGCATTTGGTTTTGCCAATTATTGTGCTTTCCTACGGTAGCTTTGCCGCGCTTTCAAAGATTACTAGAACCTCTATTTTAGAAAACCTCAATGCGGATTATGCACGAACTGCACGCGCTAAAGGTGTGCCTGAAAAAGATGTTTTATGGAAGCATGTTTTTAGAAATAGCTTGTTACCATTAATTACTATCTTCTCTGGAATTCTTCCTGGACTGTTGGCAGGCTCAGTTATCGTCGAACAAATATTTAGCATCGAAGGTATGGGTAAATTGGTACTAGAGGCGGTGCAATCACGAGACAGAGAGCTGGTTTTATCGATAGCAATGGTCAGCGGAATTTTGACGCTTATTGGTTATTTGATTACAGATATACTGTATACATTGGTCGATCCAAGGGTTGAATATGACTAAGTCGACCGCAACTCAAACAAGAGATATAAACCAAAACCTTAGTCAAACTTATGGTAGTCGGATTTTACGTTCGGCATTTTCTGGTTGGGGCGCAAAGCTGGGTTTAAGCTGGGTGATTATCCTCGCTTTTATTGCATCCTTCGCGCCGATTTTAGCGAACAGTATGCCTTTAATTGCCAAGAAAAATGGCGAGCTAGTATTTCCTATTCTCAAATACTTAAATGCAGGCGATGTGTTTGCCATGTCGGTGTTTGTTCTGGTGATGGTGCTTTGGAAACTCTCTATATCTTTCAAAAAGAAGCTTTGGTTATTTGTTATTTTGACACTGCTCGCTGGAATTGCAGGAAATGTACTCACCTCGCCCCCTAAATTAGTGGTCTACGAGCAGTTCCGAGAGCAAGCTAATGATTTTGAATGGGCTGTGTTACCACCTATTCCTTATTCACCCACAGACTACTTGCGTGATTTTGGTGATACCAGCTTAGAAGCACCTCTGGCAGATTCGGTTAGAACCCATATCATGGGAACAGATGAAAACGGTGCAGATGTGGCCAGTCGTATGATTCATGCCTCACGTATTGCTTTGTCGATAGGCTTGATTGCCACAGGTATTGCCATGTTTATCGGTATTATCATTGGCGGGCAAATGGGTTATTTTTCAGGCAAAGTCGATATGCTGGGAATGCGTCTTGTGGAAGTCTTTGAAGCAATTCCTCTGCTAATTTTATTGCTTACTTTTGTCGCCTTCTTTGGTCGTAATATTTATATGATGATGGTGATTATCGGCTTTACCAGTTGGTCTGGTTACGCCCGTTATATTCGTGCAGAGTTCTTAAAACTGCGTAAGCAAGATTATGTGCAAGCGGCGATTGCTAGCGGTTTACCTTTGAAGTCTATTTTGTTTAAGCACATGCTACCCAATGGGGTTGCACCGTTATTAGTGGCAGCTAGTTTTGGAGTGGCATCGGCGATTTTAGCAGAAGCGATGCTGAGCTTTTTAGGGCTAGGCCCGGTCGGTGCGCCCTCGTGGGGGCAGATGCTAAATCAAGCGGTTAAATCTTCTGTGTTTAATTGGTGGATGGCAGTTTTCCCTGGTGGAGCAATATTCTTAACCGTTTTTGCTTATAACCTAATGGGTGAAGCACTTCGTGATGCGATTGATCCAACGATGACAAAACGTGCGGGAGTGGCTTGATCCATGGTTAACCATCACCCCTTATTTCGACCTACCATCGGCATTTCCTTTGGAAATATAACGATATACTTTTTAGCTCTTGGTGAGCTTAAAAAAGCACCCCTGCTGCGATTTGAG
>CAYTRF010000305.1:0-2627 GCA_964440065.1 uncultured Cocleimonas sp.
TCATGCAAAGTATTGGTATTAAAGAAATAAAATCAAATCCCGGCATCATTGCCAAGACGATTGAAGATCATCAGTATTTAATGATCTCAAAACGTGGCAAGCCGATTGCCGTGGCAACTTCTCTTGATGATGAAGTTTTTGAGCATGGTTTGAAAAAATGGCTGCTTATCAAGGCATTTAAGGAAGGTAGCCTCTCTCTGGGGCAGTTGAGTAAAGCATTGGACAAAAGCTATGCTGAAACAGCCG
Source organism: uncultured Cocleimonas sp. (assembly GCA_964440065.1). Taxonomy (GTDB): domain Bacteria; phylum Pseudomonadota; class Gammaproteobacteria; order Thiotrichales; family Thiotrichaceae; genus Cocleimonas. The sequence continues at coordinate 247 of CAYTRF010000305.1, forward strand.
AGCTATTAAGCGTGTTAAAAATCCCCGTTGTTGACTATGATCTAAAAGATGATTTGCCGTTTATTGATAAATATTTAAAATGAAAGTTGTTATTATCAGTGACACCAGTAGTCTAATTATTTTTAGTAAACTGAGGCGTTTTGACCTACTTGCAAACCTGTTTGATAAGGTTGTAATTCCACAACGCGTTTTCAATGAGACCTTAGCCAAAGAAGATGGGCTAACCAAGATGCTAAGTGATACCCCGCTTTTTAAGGTGCGTCATACCACAAACCTATCATTGCTTAATCTGTTAGATGACGTGCTTGACCATGGTGAGGCTGAAGCCATTACCCTAGCAAAAGAGCTAAACCTACCCTTGTTGATTGACGAGAAAAAAGGCAGAGGCATAGCTCTTAATTTAGAACTTGAGGTTATTGGTTTTGTGGGTGTTTTAATACTTAACAATAGGCAAGGGAAGCTAACATCAAAAGAAGCCCAGTCAGTATTGGAAAAAGCACAGAAAAATCATTTCAGGGTTTCCACAAGTCTACAGAAGCAATTTATTAAAAGGCTAAAATAATCGTACAGAATAGTTACGCCCTCAAGAAAACCAATTCTCTACATCCAAACCATTAAAATGTTGAAAATCATCAATATTACGAGTAACCATAACCAAACGGTTGCTAACCGCTACACTAGCAATTTGTGAATCAATAAAAGCGGGTGTTAATCCTTCATTACTTAAACGAACATGCTCAGTAGAGTGCCAATCGGCAGCTTTCTCATCATAAGGTAAAACAGGCAGAGTACTAATAAACTCATTCAGATAAGCTTCCAGCTTATCGCGCCTTTTAGATTGAGGTAAGCGTCTGCAACCTGTAAGTAATTCATAATAAACAGGGGCGGCCAGTGCAATTTGGTATTGGTGTTGCATAAGTTTTTTAATCACGCGAGCATCAGGTGATTTTCTTGTTGGCTCAGAAAGAATATTAGTATCCAGCAAAAATAAAAGACTCATAGTTGAATATCACGTCCGCTGGTTTTAACCCGTAAATCTTCAAAAATACTTGGGTCAATATCCACCTTTTTATGGCTTTTATTATTTAAAAAACTTTCTAAAGCACTTGCAGGGGAGGATTGTTTTTTTCTGATTTTTTGAAACGCTTCCGCAGAAAGCAAAACAGCCACTAATTTACCACGGCGAGTGAGGTTAATAGTTTCCCCTTCTTCTGCTTCATGTACGATTCGTGATAAGCTATTTTTGGCCTCGGCAATAGAATAATTATGCATATTATCTCCTTGACTATTTAGTGGCTGTTATTCTACTAGATAGCCATCTATATAGCTATTACAAAAAAGGAAAACTATGTCAACAGCACACTTAGACGATGTAATCCACCTGTCCACACTCTACGAAGCATGGGAGAAAGTCTACGCCAATGATGGCGTAGGCGGTGTTGACTATGTAACTCAGCAAAACTTTAAAGCTAAACTGCAACAGAATCTTGAAACCCTAAAGAATGAAGTTGAATATGAAACCTACCGTCCTTTACCACTGCTTCGTGTCGAGATAGATAAGCCTGATGGTGGTAAACGCCCACTTTCTATTCCCACCATACGTGATCGTGTATTACAAACTGCCATAACGCTTATATTAACCCCCGTCTTTGAAGAAGAATTTGAAGACATAAGCTTTGCCTATCGTACCGGTCGTTCCGTAAAACAGGCTGTTAATTTAATTGAGAGGCTGCGAGACAAGGGTTTTAAGTGGGTGGTAGATGCTGATATACACCGCTACTTTGATGAAGTTGATCATGATCTGCTTATGCTGGAAATAGAAAAATTAGTGATCGATAAAGGAATTCTACAATTAATTCGTCAATGGCTTAAAGCCACGGTAGTAGATAGGTACAAAAACCAGCGTTATAAACTCACCAAAGGTATTCCACAAGGCTCGCCACTCTCCCCTTTGTTGGCAAACCTATTTTTAGATAAACTGGATGATACCCTGCTAGATAAAAACTATAGGCTGGTACGATATGCCGATGATTTTGTGATTCTTTGTAAAACGGCTGATAAAGCTGATGAGGCAATGGAACTTACTAGTGAAATACTGGCAGGCTTACGCCTCAACTTTAATAAACAAAAAACGAGAGTCGTAAATTTTGATGAAGGCTTTCATTTTTTAGGTGTTAAATTCATCCGATCATTAGCCATAAAAAGTAAAAAAGAAACACCCAAAAGAGTTATTCCAAAAGAAGCAGATGCACCCAACAAAAAAATAGCTCAAAAGCCTAAAAAACGCCGAAATATTCGCTTACCAAATGCCAAAGATTGGTTCAGCTATGCGCTACCCTCAGGCACAGCCTATACCAGTTCAGATGAAATGCGTGAAGCCT
>CAYTRF010000306.1:0-2624 GCA_964440065.1 uncultured Cocleimonas sp.
GAGTGAAAGTAACACGCCGATCATAATACCTTTCTCTAGGTGTGGTGCAAAAAATAGGGTTGTGAAAAATACCACAATGGCAACGAATCCATCGTGACGATGTACTTTCCACGCATGAATTATCGGCTTAACTTTTATTAGGTTAAATACTGCAACCATGATAACAGCAGCAAGTGTCGACTGTGGTAGATGATATAAAAGCGGAGTCAAAAATAGCAAGGTTATGGCGACTAAAATACCTGCAATGATAGATGCGAAACCCGTTTTGGCATTCGCTGCAAAGTTGACAGCTGAACGAGAGAATGAACCAGAGACTGGATAACCTTGAAACAGTGAAGAAGTGATATTTGATAAACCTTGGCCAACCAATTCTTGATTCGCCGAAAGTCGTTGACGCGTTTCAGATGAAATGGCTTTAGCAACCGATATAGCCTCTACAAAGCCCAGCAAACCAATTACCAGTGCAGCTACAATGAGTTTAATAACTTGGCTAAATTCTACATCTGGGATCTTAAAAGCAGGTAAACCACTAGGAACCACCCCAACTACAGAACCTCCTTTACCTTCAAAATCTAAGAAGTAAGCAAGTAGTGTACAAATAACCACGGTAATTAATACATTGGGAAGCTTAGGTGATATCTTCTTAAGGTAGACCAACAAGAAAATAGAAAACATCCCCATTATCAATGTAGTCATATGAGTTTGAGGAATATCTTGGATTAAATTGCCAATGGTTTGATAATGATGCTCACCTTTGCGAGTCGCTAAACCAAATATTTTACCGACTTGAGAACTGGCAATAATCAGCGCTGCTGCATTGGTAAAGCCTATCACCACAGGGTGAGACAAGAAATCGACCAGTACGCCTAATCGCAATAAACCCAATGACAGTTGAAATACCCCCACCATCAGAGCAAGTATCGCTGCATAAGCTAGATAACCCTCGGGGCTAGCTATGGCAAGTGGTTCAAGTGCTGCCGCCGTCATCAAAGATACAATAGCAACAGGTCCTGTCGCTAATTGTCTTGATGAGCCAAATACTGAAGCAATAATAACAGGTAGAAAAGATGCGTATAAACCAACATAGGCAGGCAAACCCGCCAGCTGCGCATAGGCCATCGACTGCGGAACTAACACCAGTGCAACAGTTAAACCTGCTATCGCATCGGTTTTTAATGTTTTACCATTTTTTAATTCGCCAATCCATGCAAGAAAAGGTGTAAAACGTTCTTTCCAATCAACTATGATTGATGCAACTGCGTTTCCCATAAAACTACCTATTTATACTTTCTGAAAACCTAACAAAATGTAGACTCGTCTGATGGCGCGCGATTATATTAGAAAATGCTAATCTTTTCAGCTATTTTTTATTATTTTTATTGATTATCTTACAGAATTTAAATATTCACGATGAAAAAGATCGCCAATGCCGTTGATTTAAACCAACTGATTGAGGCAGGAAATGAAGCTAATAACGGGTTAATTAGTACACCCCCCCACTTTTCCTCGTTTTTTTCAACGCTTATTGAAAAGAGATTCCGCATGATAAGCGATATGCTCCCCTATAAATGTCGCAATAAAATGATAACTATGGTCATAGCCTTCGTGCATTCTTAACGTCACGGGCTGACCTGCTTGCTGACAGGCTTTTTCAAAGTGTTCTGGTAGAAGTTGACCCTCCTCATAAAACTCATCCGCTAGCCCTTGATCGATTAATATATCGTTAAACTTCTCACTTTCTCTTGCTTCTACTAGTACCGTAGCATCATATTCCTGCCATTTGGTTTGATCGCTTCCAAGATAAGCACCAAAACAACCCTTACCCCAATCACAATTAACAGGATTACAAATAGGAGAAAAAGCAGAAACCGAGCGATAGCTATCAGGATTTTTCAACGCACAAATCAAAGCACCATGTCCGCCCATTGAATGCCCAGAGATTGACTTTACTCCAGGTATTAAAGGCAGGTCAGCTTCTAATATTTTAGGCAACTCTTTGCTAATATAATCGTACATTTTGTAATGCTTATCCCAAGGGGATTGAGTGGCATTCACATAAAAACCCGCTCCTTTTCCTAAATCATAACGATCGGCTTCATCAGCAACATCATCTCCGCGCGGACTAGTATCAGGGAAAATTAAAGCGATGCCATATTCTGCAGCGTAGCGTTGTGCGCCCGCTTTGGTTCTTACATTATCATCGGTGCAAGTTAGCCCAGACAACCAATAAAGAGCAGGGACATTTTTTGTTTCTGCCTGTGGCGGTAGGTAAACTGAAAACACCATCTCACAATCCAAACTATCCGATTGGTGCGTATAGCGATTTAATAAACCACCAAACTCTTTGATGCTTTCCGTTCTGTAAATAGTCTTATCTACTGTCATTATTTGTCTTTTTTCCTAAGGAATCTCTGAATAAGTAATAATAAGGTGAGTTAAAGAATCTCTGATCAAGTCGATTAGAATTTAGCGCAGAAATTTTTAAATCAATACGAATCTAGAACACAACCACAGATCGAATACTCTCGCCACTGTGCATTAAATCAAAGGCTTTATTAATATCTTCTAATGGCATGGTATGCGTCACCAAACTATCCAGCTCAATCTCACCCGCCATATAGCGA
>CAYTRF010000307.1:0-2622 GCA_964440065.1 uncultured Cocleimonas sp.
ATATTGGGAAACCCAGCAAATCTAAACTAACTTTCACCGCCGCTAAGATAGTTACTATCCTTAAAAAACACACCTCCCCCCTTTTTGCCCCTTTTGTGCAATTAAAAGCTGATACAATCAGTCGGATTTTTATAACTGAGATAAATTAATGCGCCCAGCCAATCTAAATATTGTCTTAGACAAAGAATTTCATGGAGCCCAAAATGGCAGTCACACGCCTGTAATGCTTTGGGGTCCACCGGGTGTTGGCAAGTCCGATTTAATTAATCAAATTGGTGATCGTAATGATTGCCCCGTCATTGATATTCGTTTATCCCAAATGGAGCCTAGTGATTTACGTGGCATTCCTTTTCGTGATGCGAATAATGATAATAAAGTGGAATGGGCAATTCCTTCAATGCTCCCGAATACTGAGCTTCATGGTAACAAGGGTATTTTATTTCTTGATGAAATCACCTCTGCTGTGCCCAGCGTATCAGCGGCGGCATATCAGCTTATTCTTGATCGGCGATTAGGTGAATACAAAGTGCCTGATGGTTGGGCAATTTTCGCAGCGGGTAATCGACAAGGTGATCGTGGCGTTACTTACACCATGCCTTCACCTCTAGCGAATCGTTTCTCACATTATGAGGTTGATATCAATCTGGATGATTGGGTAAGCTGGGCTTATAAAAATGGCATAAATGAAAAGATTATCGCCTTTTTACGTTTTCGACCCGAATTACTTTTTGACTTTGATCCAGCACATAATCCTGTTGCTTTTCCCTCGCCACGCTCATGGCAGTTCACGCATCAAGCTTTGATTAAGTTTTCCGAAACACCCTCTGTTTTATTAGGTACTTTACAGGCTTGTGTTGGGCCAGCAGCTGGAATTGAGTTAAAGGCATTTATTGATAGTATGGATCAAATGCCTGATTTAGATGCTATTTTACGTGGTGAAGAGATTAAAGCACCGAAAGAAATTGATCTGCAATATGCCGTTGCTGCTGCATTAGTAGGTCGTGCAATTCGCGCTAAAGACTCAGAGAACTCCAACGAAATTTATGGCCATATTCTCAATTACGCCAAAGTTTTTAGACAAAAAGAAATGGGGGTCATGCTGATATCCGATATGTTACGTGCCATTGGCGATGATTTGTTTGCTGTTCCAGAATTCGCGCAATGGGCATCAAGTATTGGCGACATCATGTTATATGATTCATAACAGCACTTATGAATATTGAAGCCGATCTCCATGACATAGAGAATAAACTCACTGCCGCGCGCACTAAACTTATTTTGGATAAACCCTTTCTAGGGGCTTTAGTTTTAAGATTACCACTACAAGCCGCTGACCCTGCATGGTGTGCTACCACTGGGACTGATGCTAAAAAGTTTTACTACAACCCAGATTTTATTGACGCGTTAAAACCTGCTGAAACTCAATTTATTCTGGCACATGAAGCCTTACATTGTGCCCTATCCCACTTTTCTCGTCGTCAACATCGTGTTAAGCACCGTTGGGATTTAGCTTGTGATTACGCTATAAATCCTATTCTAATCGAGGAGGGTTTAACACCACCTCCTGGCATTCTCAATTTAAAACAATACCAAGGTATGACAGCTGAGGAAATTTACCCCTTAATCGCTGATAACGATATGAGTGAAACCCTCGATCAACATTTGTATGACAAAGATGATCAGTTTGCAGAAGGCGGGCAGGATAGCTCTGATAACCCACTGGATCACGAAGATCAGGGAACCAATCCACCTGAGGAAAAATCTGACCAAGATAAATCCAGCGGTGGTGGCGCTAATAACGAACAAGATAAAAAAGACAATGACAGCCGTGGCGATCAAGAGTTTGATGAAAACTCAGGTGGTAGCGAAGCCCCTCCTCCGCCCCTAGAACAAGACGAGGCCGAAGAACTTAGCATTCAATGGCAACAACGCATGGCAGGAGCGGCACAACAAGCTCAGCAAGCAGGAAAGCTCAGTGGTGTTATGAAGCGCCTTGTTGATAACTTACTACAACCCAACCTTCCATGGAGAATGTTATTAGCACGTTATATGACTGCCGTGGCACGCGATGATTATAGTTATACTCGCCCTTCTACTCGTCGGGGTGACCCAGCCATTTTCCCTACCCTCAAAAGTGCCGAGATTAATGTGCTGGTTGCTTTGGATGTTAGTGGTTCGGTAAGTGATAAAGAACTCAATGAATGTCTTTCTGAAATCAATGCTATTAAAGGTCAAATGCGCGCGCGGATTACATTGGTTGCTTGTGATTCTGATATTATTGAGGGCTTTCCGCAAGTATTTGAGCCTTGGGAAGAAGTCACACTACCAGATACTGTTTTAGGTGGTGGAACTACCGATTTTCGTCCTGTGTTTAATTGGGTTTCGCAACAGGATAGACAGCCCAATACCTTGGTTTACTTTACCGATGCGATGGGTGATTTTCCGATTGAACCAAACTATCCAACTGTTTGGCTTATAAAGGGAAAGGCTAAAGTGCCTTGGGGGCAGCGGATACAGTTAAATTAGGGAATACAGAAGAAAAAAGTGTCCAAAAGCACACCCCCCCACTTTTCGGTGTTTTTTTACAGCCCATTGATCACTGAACCGTTAATCCAAATACAT
>CAYTRF010000308.1:0-2609 GCA_964440065.1 uncultured Cocleimonas sp.
GAACGACATTTCAAAGAATCTGGTTTCTTTTGTGACACCAAACTTGAAATGAGCAGTAATGAAGCCATTAAGCATGCTGTTTCAGCGGGGTTTGGCTTGGGCATAGTCTCCTTGCACACAATAGAACTTGAGTTAAAGAACAAACATCTCATTACTTTAGATATTGAAGGCTTTCCTTTAATGCGATCATGGAATTTAGTCACACGCCAAGGCAAAGAAATGTCACCTGTTGCTGAGGCCTTTAGAAAGTTGCTGTTAGAAGATCCTGAGCAATATCTTATCTATTAGTAATCAGTAGGGAAAATAATATTATTAAAAGCAACAAACATAATTAAGCAAATTGTTTCAAAATTTGCTAATCTAAGCTCACTTGTCGGGGTGTCCGCCTATTTTTTGTATTTTATACTAAAAATATCGGACTGAGAGAAACCCGTTGCACCTGATACGGTTGATACCGTCGTAGGGAACAAGCTGAGTCAGCTTCTAATCTATTGTTACAATCTAGAATACAAGTTCTCTCCGGCAGGTATTTATTACTCATTGTTGGAGATAACTATGCCGAGTTCACCCTCAAAATCCACTAACGCCGTTGCTCCAAGCATCGTCACTAGCGTTACCCGCGAGCCATTATCTGGCTCTAAAAAAATCTACATTGAAAATGAAGCTAAGACTTTTAAAGTCGCGATGCGTCATGTTGAACTAACCCCTACTCTGTTGCGTGAAGACAGTGATGAATACGAAATTAACGACCCTGTTCGCGTTTATGACACCTCTGGTCCATACACCGATCCTGATATTGAAATTGACCTAAACAAGGGCTTACCTCACTTCAGAAAAGAGTGGATTGAAGCACGTAATGACACGGTTCAACTGGAAAATTTCAGTTCAGACTTTACGCGTGAGCGCCTTGAAGGTAATCTTGATATTGAACCCTTTGCCAACAAACCAAAGCCCCGTATTGCCGCAGAAGGCAAAAATGTATCGCAAATGCACTACGCACGCCAAGGAATTATCACCCCTGAAATGGAATACATTGCCATTCGTGAAAATCTTGGCCGTTCAAGCCTTTCACAAACAGAAGTTGCCGAGCTAACCAGCAAAGGTTTACCTAGAGAAATTACTGCTGAGTATGTCCGTCAAGAAGTGGCTCGTGGTCGCGCCATTATCCCATCAAATATCAATCATCCAGAATTAGAACCCATGATTATTGGGCGTAATTTCTTGGTTAAAATCAACGCCAATATTGGTAATTCAGCACTGGGTTCATCAATAGATGAAGAAGTTGAAAAAATGGTCTGGTCAACTCGTTGGGGTGGCGATACCGTAATGGATTTATCAACGGGTAAAAACATTCATGAAACTCGTGAGTGGATTATCCGTAACTCGCCAGTTCCTATCGGCACGGTTCCCATTTATCAAGCATTAGAAAAAGTAAAAGGAGTTGCTGAAGATTTAACGTGGGAGTTGTTCCGCGACACATTAATCGAGCAGGCAGAACAAGGCGTAAGTTACTTTACGATTCATGCAGGTGTGTTATTAGAGTACGTTCCTTTAACGGCTAATCGCTTGACCGGTATAGTTTCTCGTGGTGGTGCTATCATGGCGAAGTGGTGTTTAGCGCATCACAAAGAAAGTTTCCTTTACACTCACTTTGAAGATATTTGTGACATCATGAAGAAGTACGATGTGTCCTTCTCATTAGGCGATGGCTTACGCCCAGGTTGTATTGCTGATGCTAATGATGCGGCACAATTAGGTGAGCTTAAGACACTTGGTGAACTGACTAAAATTGCTTGGAAACACGATGTACAGGTGATTATCGAAGGTCCTGGTCACGTCCCGATGGATAAGATCAAAGAAAATATGGATATGCAGTTGGACATTTGTCACGAAGCTCCTTTCTATACACTTGGCCCACTCGTGACTGATATTGCACCCGGTTACGATCACATAACATCGGCCATCGGCGCAGCTCAAATCGGCTGGTACGGCACCGCGATGCTTTGCTATGTAACACCTAAAGAACATCTTGGTTTGCCTGATAGAGACGATGTAAAGACAGGCATAATCACCTATAAAATTTCAGCACACGCGGCGGATTTAGCCAAAGGACATCCATCAGCGCAAGCACGCGATGATGCCATGTCAAAAGCGCGTTTTGAATTCCGTTGGGAAGATCAATTTAATATTGGTTTAGACCCAGATACAGCTCGTGCTTATCATGATGCGACTTTGCCAAAAGAAGCTGCAAAAGTGGCGCATTTTTGTTCGATGTGTGGCCCTAAGTTCTGCTCGATGAAGATTACGCATGAAGTGCGTGAGCAGTACGGCACTGGCTCTGAATATGCTAAAAATCAAGAAACGTTAAAAGCAGGCATGGAAGAAAAGTCGGTTGAATTTTTAAAGCAAGGCTCTGAGATTTATAAAGCCGAGTATAAAGACGGCAAACCTGTCTGAAAAATATGAAAATCGGAATAATTGGTGCGGGTCTAGTCGGGCGTATTCTTGCTTGGCGATTGAACGAGTTTTTTCTCAGCCAAGATCAAGGTGTTAAAACCACCTTGATCGACCAGCATAACCAACACTTTATCGGCACGGGTTTAATCGCT
>CAYTRF010000309.1:0-2560 GCA_964440065.1 uncultured Cocleimonas sp.
AATGATAGCTCGTTTTCGTTGTTTGAAAACGATACTAGAATTTATGCAAAGCTCATCACATTTTTTTAACATTATTCCTGATTAACCTCGCCTTCAATCATCTCTTCACCCTCGTCTTCCATCTTTAAATCTAGCTCAGGGTAGAGCTTTTCAATATCTTGGATCTCTTCGAGGCTTGGCATTTCATCCAAAGACTTGAGGTTAAAATAATCTAAAAACTGGCGAGTCGTGCCCAATAATGATGGGCGACCAGGAACTTCTTTGTGCCCAACAATGCGAATCCATTCACGCTCTTGTAGGGTTTTTACAATATGCGAGCTCACCGCTACACCACGTATGTCTTCAATTTCCGCTCGGGTAATGGGTTGGCGGTAAACAATTAAAGCAAGGGTTTCTAACAAGGCTCGTGAGTACTTAGCGGGTTTTTCATCCCAGTGTTGCGTTACCCATTTTTTATATTCTTGACGAGTTTGATAGCGAAAACCACTGGCGGTTTCGAGTAGCTCAAAGCCATTTTCTTCACAAGCTGTTTGAATAGTTTGCAATGCTGCTTTCATATCATTGCGATTGACTAAATCTTCAGGCTCAAAGAAAACCAATAGCTTATCCACCGATAACGGTTTTTCAGCACTGATTAGTATCGCTTCGAGTATTTTTTGTAATTTACCTTGCTGCATTTTTTAAAGAACTATTCCTGAGAACTTGTTACTGGTTTTAAATAAATCGGTGCAAAAGCATCCGCCTGCACCATATCAATTACTTGTAGTTTTAATAACTCCAATATTGCCATAAAACTAACCACAACGCCTAAACGACCTTCCTCTAATTTAAATAAAGTGTGAAATTCAACAAAGCCGTTTGCATCACTTGGATTATTTAACTTTGATAGCACATAGGTCATACGTTCACGAATGGAAATCTCCTCGCGTTCAATAGCGTGATGTTTGGTCATATCGACACGCTTTAACACTTCTTTAAACGCTAGCATGAGTTCACGCATATCAACATCAGGCTCAGGTTTCTCCTTATCCTCACGAATCACTGCAACATCTGGCATGAAGTTATCACGTCCAAGGTGTGGCATTTCATCAATATCGGTTGCCGCTTGTTTAAAGCGTTCGTATTCTTGCAAACGACGAACTAACTCGGCACGAGGGTCATCCTCATCTTCCACCTCATCATGTTTCGGCAATAACAAACGTGATTTAATTTCGGCGAGCATCGCCGCCATAACTAAATATTCAGCCGCTAAATCTAAATTAATATGGCGCATCACTTCCACATATTCCATATATTGTTTGGTGATTTCGGCAATGGGAATGTCGAGAATATCTAAGTTTTGGCGACGAATTAAGTAGAGTAATAAATCCAGTGGGCCTTCAAATGTTTCAAGAAAAACTTCAAGTGCATCGGGCGGAATATATAAATCTTCGGGTGGAGCAGAAATCGCCTCACCTTGCACAATAGCAAAAGGAAGCTCACCCTGACTTGGCGAGGGCTTTGAATTATTGTAGAGAGTGGTTTCTTCGCTCATTAGTCTCTAAGGAGATGTAAAAAGTACACCCCCCCACTTTTCCGCCTTTTTTTATAGGCACAATATGCAATCAAGCGACCCAAATTATCACGCAAAGCGCATTGCCTCCACCACATCATCCAAAGTCTCTCTGGCAACTTCACGAGCCGCCTCACTACCTTCGGTAATGATCGCACGCACCGCATCACGATTATTTTCAAACTCTTTGGCACGCTGACGAATCGGATCCATTTCAGCTTGAACAGCATCAATTAATGGCTTCTTACATTCTAAACAACCAAACGATGCCGCCCGACAACCTTCATTTACCCAAAGCAATCTTTCATCATCCGAATACACTTTGTGTAGCTCGAACACAGGACATTTTTCAGGATCACCAGCATCAGTCAAACGCGCACGTGCTGGATCTGTCGGCATTCTGCGAATTTTCTTATCAAGCTCATCTGGCTCTTCACGCAATTCAATAGTATTGCCATAGGATTTAGACATTTTTTGCCCATCCAAACCGGGCATTTTAGATGCTTTGGTTAGTTTAGCTTCAGGCTCAGGTAGAATGATTTTACCCATACCTTCAAGATAGCCTAACAAGCGCTCTCTATCACCGAGTGAAATATTCTGCTGTGACTCCAATAAAGCCTGCCCAACCTCTAATGCCTCATCGTCGCCTTTTTCTTGATAACGTTTTCTTAAGTCACGATAAAGCCTCGAATCTTTCTTGCTCATTTTCTTAACAGCTAATTCAGCGCGTTCTTTAAAATCAGGCTCACGACCATATATATGATTAAAACGGCGCGCGATTTCACGCGTTAATTCAATATGCGCAACTTGATCTTCACCCACTGGCACCATATCGGCTTTATAAAGCAAAATATCTGCCGATTGCAATAATGGATAACCAAGAAAACCGTAAGTTGCTAAATCTTTTTCGCGGAGTTTTTCTTGCTGATCTTTATACGTTGGGACACGTTCCAGCCAACTTAAGGGCGTAATCATTGAAAGCAACAAATGTAGCTCAGCATGTTCTGG
>CAYTRF010000310.1:0-2559 GCA_964440065.1 uncultured Cocleimonas sp.
GTGGTACTTTATAAAGGGGATGCGAGTAAGACGCCTATTTATCCAAAATTGTCCCCGCTTCACGAACATTTTCAACTATTTCAATACAATAAAAAAGGCGAGTTAGTTGAGTGGTACACCAATATTTCTTATGCCTCAGAGGTTACCGGCATTAAATATTCGGTGATATATGACTGCACCGTTAAAAACCAATCGAAAGATCCCAATTTCTTTTTTAGTAGAAGTATTCCTAGAACTAATTTTAAAACCAGAAAGGTGAAGTTTGTTAAGACCAAAGGGCCAGTCAAACTGAAAATTGAAAAAATGGGTTTGAGTAAGATATTAAATATAACGACAGGGGCTAAGTTTATTGGCGTGAGTCGTGATAGGTTAAGAAAAAGAGTTCATTCCGAAAAAGGCAGTTTTATTATTAACAATCATATTGTTGAAGTAATTTCTTAATTTACAATTTCCAGTCGATAATATCTTCGCCAAATTCTTTTAAATATGCATTGGTTCGAGAGAAAGGTTTACTGCCAAAAAAACCTCGATAAGCCGATAAAGGTGAAGGGTGTACCGATTTAATAATTCGATGTTTTGAAATATCAATCGCATCCTGCTTCTTATGTGCTTTTGCGCCCCAGAGGATGAAAACTACGTGATTTTCTCTCTCGTTCACTGTTTTTATAATCGCGTCAGTAAAAGTTTCCCAACCTTTTCCTTGATGTGAGTTGGCATTGCCTTGTTCCACTGTTAAAACGGTGTTGAGTAATAACACACCTTGATCTGCCCAGCTTTGTAAATAACCTGTGTGGCTATTATCAATCCCTAAATCATCCATTAATTCCTTATTGATATTGAGGAGAGATTTTGGAAGCGGCTTAACCTCGGGTAAAACAGAAAAGCATATGCCGTGCGCATGACCTATCGTGGGGTAGGGGTCTTGACCGAGAATCACCACTTTGAGTTTATCAAAAGGCATACTATTAAGTGCGTTAAACCAAAGTGCTGCAGCGGGTAAGATGGTTTTCCCCTTTGCTTTTTCATCAACTAGAAACTGCTTGAGTTCTTGCATATAAGGCTTGTTGAATTCATCACCAATTTGTTCTATCCAGCTTTGGTTTATTTTGATGTTATTGTTCATCAAGGTAATTTTTTGTGATTGCAAAAATGACTAAACAGGGTATGTTTTTTTATTATTTCCTTAACCCTAAACAATGGCTAAATTCCCTTTCTCCTCCAACCAAGCCTTTCGGTCTGAGGCGCGTTTTTTAGCCAACAATAAGTCCATTACCGCGCGAGTTTCTTCTGGATTATCCATGCTCAATTGCACCAAGCGGCGGGTATCAGGATCCATACTGGTTTCACGCAGTTGTAGTGGATTCATTTCACCCAAGCCTTTAAAGCGCGTCACACTGACTTTGCCTTTGGTTTTTTCTGCTTCAATTTTATCTAGAATCGCATTGAGCTCTTCTTCATCTAATGCGTATTCAACTTTTTTGCTAATGTCGATTCGGTACAAAGGTGGCATAGCGATATAGACATGACCTGCTTCCACTAATGCTGAAAAGTGCTGTACAAAAAGAGCACAAATAAGGGTGGCGATGTGCGCCCCATCTGAATCGGCATCCGCTAAAATACAAACCTTGCCATAGCGAAGTTCACTTAGATCGTCAGAAGCAGGTTCAACCCCTATAGCAACCGAAATATCATGGATTTCATTAGAGGCTAAAACTTGTGAGGAATCCACTTCCCAAGTATTTAATATTTTTCCGCGAAGCGGCATAATCGCCTGAAATTCACGACTACGTGCTTGTTTGGCTGAACCTCCTGCTGAATCACCTTCAACTAAAAATAATTCGGTCATATTTAAATCTTGCGAGCTACAATCAGCTAACTTACCGGGTAAAGCAGGACCTGTAGCGATCTTTTTACGCACCACTTTTTTACTGGCTTTGGCACGTTTTTGCGCATTGTTGATTACATGCTCTGCAATCAAGTCGCCAATATTTGGGTTTTGATTTAAGAATAGACTGAAAGCATCTTTGACTATGCCTGAGACAAACCCCGCCGCAGTACGTGAAGATAATCGTTCTTTTGTTTGCCCTGAAAATTGCGGATCAAGCATTTTGAATGAGAGTATAAAACACAGCTTGTCCCAAATATCATCAGGGGCGAGTTTTAAACCTCGCGGTAATAAATTTCGAAATTCGGCGAAGTTGCGCAAAGCATCTGTTAAACCTGTTCGTAAACCATTGGTGTGTGTGCCACCTTGTGATGTCGGAATCAGGTTGACGTAACTCTCTTGGACTAAATCACCACCTTCAGGAAGCCAACATAGCGCCCAATCAACGGCTTCGTTTTCACTTTTAAATTCACCTAAAAATGGCTCAGTTGGTAGGTTCTCAAAACCTTCAATCGCTGTAACTAAATAATCACGAATACCATCTTCGTAATACCATTCTTCGGTCTCATTTTTCGCCTCTTCTGTGAAGGTGATGTGCAAACCTGGACAAAGCACCGCTTTAGCCCGCAGATTATGTTTGAGGTGCTTAACCGAGAATTTAACCGTATCGAAGT
>CAYTRF010000311.1:0-2553 GCA_964440065.1 uncultured Cocleimonas sp.
ATCTTGTGTCATCGCAACCATCATTTTATGAAAGCTAGCGATGGCTATTTCTTGGCGAGTATTAAATTCTCCACCAGCAAGTTTAGTGACACCATCAACTAAATCCGCAACCACATCACCAAATTTTTCGCTAATGTCTTGCTTGGAATATTCGGTATCCTCAATCACATCATGCAGTAAAGCAGCTGATATGGTATCTGCATCCATGTGAAGGTCTGCTAACGTGTAAGCAACATTGAGAGGGTGAAAGATATAAAATTCACCTGATTTTCTGACGACACCATCATGGGCATCAGCGGCGAGTAAAAAAGCATCATAAACGCGGCTAGCATCTTCATCACTCATATAGCGGCTAACGACTTCATTTAAGTCGGTGGCGCTTTTAAGTGATTGGGATTCTACCTTGGACATATCATCATATTATTTTCATTTTAAACCAATGTCCAAGGTTAGTGAGTTAAGGTATTAGCTAATAGAGATTTGAACTGGCTCTAAGGATTGATCCTGATCCATTGTCATCTCATCTGGTGCTTCCATATCATTATCAACACCAATAACATCTTCAGGTTGAATATTCTCGGCGATTTCACGAAGTGCTATAACAATTGGCTTGTCACCATCTTCTTCAACTAATGGTTGAGCGCCTTCTGCGATATCGCGTGCGCGTTTTGCTGTTTTTAAAACTAACTCGTAGTTAGTGTAGCCATGCGCCAAGCAATCTTCTACTGTAACTCGTGCCATAATATTGTCCTGAATTTATAAATGTGGATCGACCATTATAACTGCCTATGAAACAAAAGATAAGCCCTGATGATGTTTTTTCCAGTTCGAAATGAGTGATTTGGGTGTTAGAATCAATGATAAACCATCAATTCGATCCTAATTAGAGATAAACTAGTGGCAAACGTTAAAAAAGATAAATCCTTTTTCCATGGTAAATCAGAAGCAACGGGGGTGTTGTTGGTGAATTTGGGCACCCCAGATGAACCTACTGCACCTTCTGTTCGTAAATACTTATCACAGTTTTTATCAGACCCAAGAGTCGTTGAAATTCCTAGAGCACTTTGGCTACCTTTTTTGCACGGTGTTATTTTACGAAAACGCCCTGCTACCAGTGCTGCAAATTATAAAAAAATTTGGTCAGATGAGGGTTCCCCTTTATTAGCAATTAGTCAAAAACAAGCCAAGTTATTGCAGCAAGAAATGGCGGCACGCTTTAATGGGCCTGTGCACATCGAATTAGCAATGCGCTATGGCAATCCGAGTATTGAGGCAGGCTTAAATACGCTACAAGAAAAAGGCGCGAAGCGAATATTGATTTTACCGATGTATCCGCAATATTCAGCCACCACGACGGCGACAACTTTTGATGAAGTGACTAGAATATTACGTGGTTGGCGCTGGATACCTGAGCTACGTTTTGTTAATCAATTTCACGATCAACCTGAATATATCAACGCCTTGGCAGAAAGTGTTAAAGACCATTGGAAGACGGTAATTACTCAGGCTGATATTTTGATGATGTCATTTCATGGTCTTCCTAAACGTAACCTTGATTTAGGAGACCCCTATTTTTGTCAGTGTCACAAAACGGCACGGTTACTCGCTACAAAATTGGGTTTAAAAGATGAACAATGGAAGCTGACCTTTCAATCTCGTTTTGGAAAAGCTGAATGGCTAAAGCCTTATACCGAACAGACACTAAAAGAGTTGCCCAAAAAAGGGATAAAGTCGGTTGATATTATTTGTCCTGGTTTTCCTGCGGACTGCTTAGAAACATTAGAAGAAATTAATGATGAGAATCGTGAATACTTTATACAGGCAGGTGGCGAAAATTATCATTATATTCCAGCATTAAACACTAATCCTTCACAAATTATTGCTTTGTCAGAATTGATTCATCAACACACCCAAGGATGGCTTGAAACTAATGCCAACTGGAATGCGCGCGACACAGAAAAACGACAAAATCAAACACAACAATTGGCTAAAGATGCTGGAGCTAATTTGTAAGCTATGAATAGTGAGTTACAAAGGGTTGGACTTATTTTAATTGGTGATGAGTTATTGAATGGCTCCCGCCAAGATAAGCATCTGGCAAAATCTATCGAGCTACTAAAAGCGCGTGGATTGTCATTAAGTTGGGTCCGAGTCATTGGCGATACCACTGCTGAAATTGTGGAGAACTTAAAGCAAACTATTCCTAGTGGTGATTTGGTTTTTAGTTTCGGTGGCATCGGTGCAACCCCTGATGATTTAACACGTGCCAGTGCAGCGATTGCATTCGACCTTGAACTAACACGTCATCCCGAAGCACAAGCTATTATCGAAGAAAATTTTGGGGAGCGTGCATACCCCAATCGGATTCTAATGAGTGATCTACCTGAGGGTGCCTCGCTTATTCCCAATAGTATTAATCGAGTGCCAGGCTTTAAAATTGAACATCATCACTTTGTGCCAGGTTTCCCAAATATGGCTTGGCCGATGATTGAATGGGTGTTGGATACACATTATCAGCATTTGCATAATGAGCACCCCAATGTTGAATGGCGC
>CAYTRF010000312.1:0-2536 GCA_964440065.1 uncultured Cocleimonas sp.
TTGAATTTTATTCCAAGCATCAATACGACTGGTTTTGTAAGGTGGCCATGTGTCATCGACAAAGGCTTCAATTTGTTTAACGCCCGTTTGTGGGTTTAAAACAAAATCCAGTGATTTTACACCGCGTTGCCAAACACTATTACCTGCAAGGCTGAACAGAGCAGGCTCTGTAGGGTTGCTGTTAGCCGTTATTAATAAGTCCATCATTCTGCCACCCCAGCCTGGTGGATGAACGCTATTCTTGGCGGTTGTGCCTGTTTCCCAAAATTCTTGTTGGTGATTGTGTGAGAATAAGTCAGGCGGTAATTGCACACTTTCATTTTTAAAGCTGGTGCGGGTGGTGGGTTCAATAATTGCGCCAACACTGGTTTGTATCGCTAGTTTGTCAATATTGTAAAGCTGTTGTAGATCAGGCATGGATGGGTGAAATGCTTGCTGATTTCCCTTTAAGGGCAATAGTGTATTACGTGGAATAGCTAAGTTGGTTCTCGCATTTTGGTATTGATTATAGGCACTTTGCTCATAGGGAACCATCATATTAAAAGCATCGTTTCCGCCAAAAAGAAAGATACAAACCAGCGATTTGTGATCCGGTAATGTGCTGTAATCGGTGCCGGCTGCCATTGCAGCTTGGATAAGCTGTAACTTTCCCTGTGTGGCTAATAAGCTGGATGAGCCAATACCTAGGCTAAGTTTCTTAAGGAAGCTACGACGCGATTGATTATTTGTCTTATTCATTGTTAACTCTTCTTAGCGCTTTTAGCGCTGAATTAGGTATTCTGGTGAGCTAGTGATTAACAGCATGGCTTCTCTTGCTTTTTCTAACTGACCTTCTCGTCCCTCGTTATAAATATCTTGTTGATTTAAGTGATCCGTGAGGATGTTTCTTAATTCTGTCGACATATTTTTACTCAGCAAAACCAAATCCAAATAATCAAGTAATTCGCTCGTGTCAGTCGCTAAATTTGTAACCAAACCCAGATTAAGTCTGGAACGTTTTTCAAGCTCTGGAGTGAATGGCTCGCTATCACTGAATACTTGAATCATTAGGTGGAATAAATTGGTCGTCGCTACCAATGTATTCTCATTAATAATTTGGAACTCAGGTGCGCTCAAACCGCTATCATTTAATGTGCCTGTGGGTGAAAAGTCAGGTCGGAAGAAGTTAAAAACCGACTGTGCCTGCAAAGGCCCTTGCCCTGTTCGGCGACTGAACTGATCAAGAGAAATCCAAAAATTGTAATATTCATAGCTGCCTTGACCACAGGTTCTATCTGATTCCCAGTAATGACCTTCTTTTAGAGATTTTTGCATATCAAAAACACGCCATAGATGACTTAGACGAAGCATTGGTTCGCGCAGTTTTCCAAAGGTATCTGGTTTGTTTGGGTTTAATGCTTCATCATCTAATAAGATGCTATTCACCACTGCTTTTAAGTCGCCTTTAACGCCATTACCGTTATCATTAAATAGGGTTGCCACTCGCTCCACGTAAGCTGGTGTTGGGTTGCTGGTGACTAACCGTTGAATGAGTTGTTTGCTAATAAAAGGCGCGACATTAGGGTGGTTGAAAATATTATCCAAGGCAAAATCTAAATCAGCTTGTGCTGTTTGCCCTGCAGGGCTTTGTGCGCCATTTAATAATTGTTTGGCTGAGGTGTCATGGAACTCTTCTACGGCTTCGAGTGGTATTGTGTGATCAGCTTCGCCAAAGTAGACATCCCAATCTTCACCCGCATAACTCCAACCTGTAAAGACTTTGGCAAATTCTTCGATGATTTGTTGATTGTAAGTTGGAATAGCTTGGTTATTGCCATCCAGCTTTTCCGACCCATCAAGATTGAGCTCATGCACACCGATGGTAAATAACTGTAACACTTCGCGTGCGTAATTCTCATCGGGGCGAATAGTGCCTTCTTCATTGGATTTTTGATTGCGCGTCATACTGAGGAAATCGCCCATGGCAGGATGTAGTGTTACTTCTTCTATCAAGTCTCGGAAGTTTCCAAATGCGTGTTTTACAAGAACATCATAATAGCTGGTGACACCAAATTGAAGATCACTTAAACCTAGACCCTCGGTATCTGAAATAACCAATATCTCACTTAATGCCAAAGCAACCCGTTGCCTTAATTGATCATCCGCTGAGGTTGCAGCTTCCCACCAAATTTGGTGACGTGGATAGACGGCTTCCCATGTATCGACAATGGGCCGACCTTCCTCGTCTTTGCCAATACACATCTTAGTCGCAAGCTGTTTAACTCTTGGTAGGTGGAGCGTAGGAGCTGTAATAAATTGCTCGTTTAACCAGTTTTCATAGCTTTGTTTGGCAACGAGATTATCAATGCTTTCTTGGGTTGGGCCAAAAGTAGCACGGTTAAGAAAGTTGGAGGCATCGGTTTGACTTGCTACCATGTGGTCAGTCGAGACGATAGGCGGGGTTTCAGTGGGTGGGGAATCAATCGTTGCTGGGGTTTCAGAGGGTGTCGTCAGTGTTTGAATAGCAGGTGGTATTTCACCATTATCAGATCCACCA
>CAYTRF010000313.1:0-2534 GCA_964440065.1 uncultured Cocleimonas sp.
AAACTTCAAAGTGATGATGCGGATGACGTTTGGTTAAACCAAGTAGAACTTATGGTAGGCAGTAGTAGAATCAAACAACAAATTACGACTAAAAAAACTCATAATGGCAGAATTTATTCAGCTAAAGACCCGAGCGATGAAACTTTGTATAATCAACTAATGATTTGGGGAGTCCAAGGAAAGGATAACAATGCCGATTGATGATCAAACTTTACTAAAAAAGTTAAATCGCCGTACACGTTTTACTCAGTTTTTAGTCTGGATTGCACTTTTTTTTACTGCGGTCGGTATTGCCGCGGGTTATAAAAACTGGTTGAGGATTCACCAAAAAGCAAAGGCAGGACTAACCGGTGTTGCTGCACTTGAAAGTGAGCTGCCAAAGCTTGCTAAGAAAAAGCAGCTTGAGCTACTCACTAACAAAGTCGAAATTCTTTCAAGTGATGGTAAGGAATTTATTGAGGGTGCATTAAAAGAATTACGAAGTGTACAAGATAGTACCCAACATATTGCTGATTCGGTTTATTCCCAAATTGAAGCATTGACGCTAAAACAAACGAGCACAGCACAAAATCAAGCGCCAACTGTTCAAAATTGGTCGTTATCCGAAGTCCGATTTCTATTAGAAATGGGTATGCAGGCCCTACAAATCAGACGTGATAAAGTAGGTGCAGTAGCTGCATTTAGTCGGGCAGATCAATTATTATTGAAAAGAGGATCGATTGATTTACTTCCACTGCGAAAGCAAATCAGCATAGATTTGGCATTAATATCACAATATGTTTTACCAGAGGTTAGTGTTCTCTCTAATACAATTGATGGTTTACTAAAAGAACTTGAGCCTGAGATAATAGTGCCAGAGCCATCAAAGCTCGAAACCACCATGAAAAAAGACTTAGATAAAGAGGAGCTTTTAAGAAAAAAAGCAGGCGAATCTATAGTTACTCGCGTTAAGAAAACGCTAAATGATGCTGTGGTGATTAAACGCTTTGATAAACCGCTTCAAGAAGAAATGGATGCTCTTTCTAAAGAAAGTTTATTTCAGCTGTTATCATTACGGCTTGAGACACTTCGTTTAATGCTTTTGCAAGGACGAAATGAAAACTATCATAAACAAATAAAGCGTATTAAAGAGCTGTTAAAATCTTATTACTCGGAGAGTAAATTTACATCACTTGAGGCAAAATTAACTAAGTTAGCAGACGTAAATTTAAGTCCAACCATCCCTGATATCTCTGCTTCATTAAAACTATTAGATTCTTTAATTAATGAAGACAGTAAGAAGACAACCAAGGAACAATAATGCGATACATCATATTACTAGCGTTAACAATTGGAGCCTTTTGGCTAGGCAGTTACGCCTTTGAGCATTCCGTCGACGTGAATGTTAAATGGGGAGATTGGGGAAGTATTACCCTCACCAGTACCACAGCATTAATAGGAATCGTAGTGGGTTTTATAGCACTGTATATTCTTATTACTTTATTGAGGACACTCTTTGGCTTACGCAAAAGAATTCGTAATTATCGTATTGCTAAATTATCAGCGAAAGCCAATAAAGAGTTAACCAGTGGCTTGATCCATTTTACAGAAGGCCATTGGGAGCAATCTGAAAACTTATTACTTAGTAATGTCGAGCATTCTGAAACACCTTTATTAAACTACCTAGCAGCGGCTCGTTCTGCTCACATGCAAGAAGCTTACGAACGTAGAGACGCTTATTTAAAATCAGCTTGCGAACATGGTGAAGATGCCCAAATAGCCGTATCCGTTTCACAAGCTGAAATGCAATTTACCAGTGGTCAATTAGAGCAAGCTAGAGCAACACTTATTCACTTGCTCGAAGTATCTCCAAACCATCCTTACGCAATCAAATTATTGGCTAAAGTTTATTATCAGCAAGAAGATTGGAGCAATCTTTTCGAATTACTACCAGAGCTAAATAAACAATCTTTAATTAAAAAGAATGATCTTGAAAAGTTCGAAACAACGGCGCTCACGGGCATCTTTGAAATGCTAGCGCGCAAAAAAGATACGTCAAAATTGCAATCGCTGTGGAAAAAATTACCCGCTGATACCCGAAATAAGTCGAGTGCTGTTTTACTTTATTGTGATGCGTTAAGTGAAGCGGGAGATCAATCGGCAAGTGATAAGTTACTTATTACGACGTTAAATAAAAGTTGGGACGAAAATTTAGTCGAGCGTTATGGCTTAATTGAACATCAAAGTTTAGCGAAAGCGATTAAGCAAGGCGAAAAATGGTTGGTAGACCATGAAAAAAGTCCTAACTTATTAATGGCTCTGGCACGTCTAAATCGAAAGTATCAACTTTGGGGGAAAAGTAAGGTTTATTATAGCGCTAGTTTAAACTTCTTCCCGTCCGCTACTGGTTATTTAGAGTTAGCGCAGTTATTAGAAGAACTCGGCGAGCAAGAGAATGCTGAAACTTGCTATAAGCTGGGCTTGAACTACAGCATCAATAAAAAAGGTGAGATCCTAAGCCTAAAGAACTCCCGAGATGTTGACCCTACCCTAGC
>CAYTRF010000314.1:0-2534 GCA_964440065.1 uncultured Cocleimonas sp.
CATCGCCCTATATGCACTTTATGAATTTAGATAGCTTCCATATTGTCGGCTCATCCCCTGAGATTTTAGTGCGCTTAGAAGATGATGAAATAACAGTGCGCCCCATTGCAGGCACACGAAAACGTGGTCACGATAAAGCTAAAGATTTAGCGATGGAAAAAGAATTACTCAACGATCCTAAAGAATTAGCAGAACATTTAATGCTAATTGATTTAGGGCGTAATGATGCAGGGCGTGTTAGCCAGATCGGCACCGTGAAACTTACCGATAAAATGTCTATTGAGCGCTATTCTCACGTCATGCACATTGTTTCTAACGTGGTGGGTAAAATATTACCTGAATTAAGCGCGATGGATGTAATTCGTGCCACCTTCCCTGCGGGTACAGTGAGTGGAGCACCTAAAATTCGTGCCATGGAAATCATTGATGAGTTAGAGCCCGTAAAGCGCGGTATTTATTCAGGTGCCATTGGCTATCTAGCTTGGAATGGTAATATGGATACCGCAATTGCTATCCGTACCGCCGTCATCAAAGATGAAACCTTACACATTCAAGCGGGAGCTGGTGTGGTGTATGATTCCAAACCTGAATTAGAGTGGAAAGAAACCATGAATAAAGCGCGCGCTATATTTAGAGCCGTCAGCCAAGCCGCTGCTGGACTTGATGGAGTACACAAATGATTTTAATGATAGATAATTACGACTCATTTACTTATAACTTAGTGCAATATTTAGGTGAACTCGGTGCGGATGTGGTCGTTGAACGAAATGATCAAATTACCATCAAAGACATCGAAAAAATAGCACCCGAGCGCATTATGATTTCCCCAGGTCCTTGTACACCCACTGAGGCGGGTATTTCACTTGCCGTGATAAAGCACTTTAAGGGTAAACTTCCTATTTTTGGGGTTTGCTTAGGTCATCAATCTATCGGTCAGGCCTTTGGTGGTGATATTGTCCGCGCCGAAGAAATCATGCACGGCAAAACATCCGATATTTATCACAAAGAACTCGGTGTTTTTTCAGGCTTAGAGGAACCCTTTACAGCCACCCGTTATCATTCACTGGTGATTGACGAAGAAACACTCCCTGATTGTTTAGAAGTTACCGCATGGACAGAAACCGACTGCGGTGAAATTGACGAGATCATGGGTGTACGTCATAAAGAATATGCCATTGAAGGTGTGCAGTTTCACCCTGAATCAATTCTTACCGAGCACGGGCACGATATGCTAAAAAACTTCTTAAGCATGGAGCAAGCATGAGTGAGTACCAATCCGCAGGTTTAGGTAAACGGTTACTCGCCATTTTTTATGACATTCTCATCGTTTTTTTTCTTACCGTTATCATTACCTTAGTGGTACAACAACTGATTATTCAACTGGAGTTGGTGAATCTGGAGGAAATACAAATAACCAAAGAGGGTGAAATGGTTAATGTTATTCCGGCTGATAGCCCCACTGCTGCCATTTTGAAAAGCCTATGGTTCTTTATCAGTTTGTATTATTTTGGACACTATTGGAATAAACGCGGTCAAACACCTGGCATGAAGGCTTGGAAAATTAAAGCTATTAGCAACAATACCCTTAACAGCAACGATGCCTCTCCACTAACATGGTCTCAATCAATAAAACGCTATGTTTTTGCCTTCTTTGGGCTAGGACTTATTTGGTTATTATTTGATAAAAATAATCTCGCTCTACAAGACAAAATGAGCAACACAATATTAATTAAAACAACATAATAATCATGCAATCTGAACAAAATAATTATTGGGGGCCATGGGCAACCCTCGGCTTTGGCATTCTGGTATTTATGGTGTTTGGCATAATCCAATCAGCCATGATTATTGGCTATGGCTTACACCTAAAAGACTGGGATAGCAGCGCTGGGTTAGAAACGATTCTTAAACCCATTATGCTCAATGGCGATGCCATTGCCATGGCAGAAATACCAGCTGCCTTAGTCGGTGTATTGTTAATTATCTGGCTAACCGCAGTGCGTAAACCATTAACCGTTAAAAGTTATTTAGACCTCTATACTCCCAAGCTAAAAGACATATTAAAGTGGTTAGGAATAATGGTTTTGGTCATTATGGCAATGGAAACAGTCAATGTGATTTTAGATCGTGAAACCCCCGAATTTATGACTAAAGTCTATGAAAGTAGCACCAACCTTCCCTTGCTTTTAATTGCTGTAACTATTGCCGCGCCATTTTTTGAGGAATTTCTTTTTCGTGGTTATTTATTAGAAGGCTTGCGACATTCTTGGGTAGGAACAGTAGGAGCAGTACTTTTCACCTCAGCATTTTGGGCGATTATTCATGTGCAGTACGGTGCATTTGAAATTGTAACTATCTTTTTAATTGGGATTATTCTATCAATTGCTAAACTAAAAACAGGCTCGCTTTACCTACCCATTGCGATGCACTTTTTTATGAACCTTATGGCAAGTGTATTTATGGAACTTGCCAAGCGTTATCCTGAATTGGCCTCATAAAAGACTCCTCCCTACTCCCTTTTTTAATCATAAGGC
>CAYTRF010000315.1:0-2503 GCA_964440065.1 uncultured Cocleimonas sp.
GTCTTTAACGCCAGGCTTTAGCGGGTTTGATTTAATGAAACAGCTTGGTAGCTGTCCGATGGGAATGCGCTGGGGAGCAAGCTCAGACATGAGCAATGAGCTTTCGCATATTTGGATAGATCAAATAACGTATTGGGATTCTTGGGAATCACATGAAAACTTCCATGAAACGTTTGAAGATGTGGTTGTTGATACCTGCGCTCGTTGTGGTGATGTGTTACTTGAAGGCCCCGAAGAACCTGTATATCGCATTGTAAAAAGTAATTTGCCTACATTGGTTTCAATGACGCAATGGTTACGCAAAAGTGCTCAGGGTAAAGCAGATGGTTATGCGGTTGATTCAGGCAAGACTGTCACTGTGATGGCGACGCATAAAATTATTCCCGGTAAAGAAGCAGAGTTTGAAGAAGGTGAAATTGCTACCATGGAAGGCTTAAAAGAAACCAATGGGGCGGTGGGTTATCAAATATTAAAGCGTATTGGCTTATCGACACTAGGTAGTGGACACGCCACTGTTGAGTCTATGATGGAAGATATGAAAGATAGTTCAGGTAGCAAACTAAAAAGAACCGCTGAGGTATGGGAAGGTTATACCATTCCAGCAGAATACTTGGTGATGGTCGAGTGGGAATCGCTCTGTGCAGCACAAGAAGGTATGCCACGCGTAAGTGTTGTTCCTGAGTTACTGTTTATTCATGGGCCAAAAGTGCTAAATAATTGTTTACACATGCCTGCTGTAAAGATTTCTGACTCAATGTTTAGAGAGCAATCGTACCGGGATATTTTGAACGGCAATAAATAGAATAAATGCTGAGGATCGTAGTAAAAAAAACGGTTTCAGACAAACTAAGGGGAGAAGATATGCGCAGCTGAAGTATCAACCTTAGCCCACCTGAAACCTAATATGAAGGTAAGGAAAGACCTCCATATAAATACTCTGACGTCGTGATTTCAAAACAGTTCAATATTTTTTTATTATTTTAAATAAAACAGTATACTTCCCGTCTTAATAAGCTTGAGTAGGAACAAAATGTTCAAAGGAATTTGCTGGGTTAATTGGTTGTTTATGGCAATGATCGCTTTTTTTGCAATAATTAGCATCTCTACCATGCTCTCTGGCTGCGGCAACAAAGGCGACTTATACCTTCCAGATAATAGTGCCTCTGAGCAAAAGACAGAAAAGAAGTCGTAGGAAATAGCAGTATGGATTACTTTAATTATAAAGATGGTCAACTTTTTGCTGAAGATGTTTCACTTGAAGCTATTGCTGAACGATATGGTACGCCTTGTTATGTCTATTCGCGTGCTACTTTAGAGCGTCATTGGCATGCTTTTAATGATGCGTTTGGTGATCAATCCCATTTAATTTGCTATTCGGTCAAAGCCAATTCAAATATTGGTATTCTTAATCTATTCGCGCGCCTTGGTTCTGGATTTGATATTGTTTCTGTGGGTGAATTAGAGCGTGTGCTGAAAGCAGGTGGCGAGCCTGAGAAAATTGTTTTTTCTGGCGTTGGTAAACGTGCAGATGAAATGCAGCGCGCGCTTGAGGTAGGCATCCGCTGTTTTAATGTTGAGTCAACCGGTGAGCTTGAGCGACTCAATGATGTTGCTGGCGAGATGGGTAAAATAGCCAACATTTCAATTCGAGTAAATCCTGATGTGGATGCCAAAACCCACCCTTATATTTCTACTGGCTTAAAAGACAATAAATTTGGTATTGATATCAATATTGTTGAGGGGGTTTATCAACGCGCGGCAGATATGGCGAATATCAATGTAACAGGAATTGATTGTCATATTGGTTCTCAGCTTACTGAATTAGCACCGTTTATGGATGCGTTGGAGCGCTTGCTTGCTTTGGCAGATAAGTTAAAAGAACAAGGAATTGAAATCCACCATCTTGATTTAGGAGGAGGTTTGGGCGTGCGCTATCAAGACGAAACTCCCCCTTCACCTGCTGATTATATGAAGCAGCTATTCACCAATGACGCTTTAAAAGAGTATGAAATTCTGATTGAACCAGGTCGGGCTATTGCGGCGAACACCGCTGTATTATTAACCAGAGTCGAATACTTAAAACCCTCTGAAGCTAAGAATTTTGCGGTTGTTGATGCAGCGATGAATGATTTAATCCGGCCCGCTTTATATCAAGCTTGGCAAGCTATTATTCCTGTTGATGAAAATTCACAAGCTGAGTCAAAAATCTACGATATTGTTGGGCCTGTTTGTGAGTCAGCGGACTTTTTGGGTAAAGACAGAGAGTTAAGTATTGAACAAGACGACTTATTGGCAGTACGTTCTTCAGGTGCGTATGGTTTTACCATGTCATCTAACTACAATACTCGTCCACGAGCTGCTGAGGTATTGGTTGATGGTGATAAAACACACCTTATTGGCCAAAGAGAAACCATTGAAAGCTTATTTGCGAATGAAACAATCATTAGCGAGTAGTGTTCACTTCTATTGTTTTTAACAATAAAAAAACAAGGAGAGCTTGCAT